>JAQBZA010000185.1 GCA_027622795.1 Planctomycetota bacterium
ACCGGCAGGCCGCAGTGCTCACGCACCCGATCGCGAAGCGGAAAGTCGTCCCAGCCGGGCAGGTTGCCGGCCCGCACGATCCGACCTGCTGCGATATCGAGGGGCCCGGGCGAGCCAAGGCCAACGCGGGCGATGTCGGTGGTGGCGATGCCCGCCTCGCGGGCCAGCGTGTGCACTGCCTGGCCCATGCGGGCGGCGGCATCCTCGGGCCCCCGGGAGGCGTGGGTGGGCTCGGCATGGAAGCCAACGAGCAGGCCCCGGTCATCGACCAATGCCGCTTTGACGTTGGTGCCGCCCAGGTCGATTCCCACAAAGAGCGGCAACGTCGCCTTGGCAATCGGGAGCAGCTCGGGACGAGACGCCATGCAGGAGCTGCCTCACTCCGGCAGGCGGCTGGTTTCAACCGTCGGCGTGGGGCCGGTGCAGGCCTTCATAAACTCGACAAGGTCAGCCTTGTCCTGAGCCGTGAGGTTCAGCGGTCGGATCTTGTCGCTCAGGTTCGGATTGGGATGGCCGCCCTTGTTGTACCACTCCACCACCTCTTCGAGGGTCGCCTGCGAGCCGTCGTGCATGTAGGGCGCGGTGAGCGCGACATTGCGGATCGTGGGAGTCTTGAAGGCCCCCGTATCCTGCGGGTCTTTCGTGACGACAAACCGGCCGAGATCAGGATTCTCCTTGTCCATGCCGACGCCCAGATTGTGGTATTTCTCATCGGCGAGGTTGGCCCCCACATGGCAAGCCGTGCAGTTGCCCTTCTCGGTGAAGAAGATGTCGCGGCCCCGCTTGGCCGACTCCGACATCGGGTTCTTCTCGAGGAAGGCGGTCGCCTCGGCATATTTCGCCGCCAGATCGGGATCGTCGGCGATGTCTTCCTCGTCGAGCCCCTCGAACGATCGCAACTGTTCGTTGTAATCGTAGGGCGAGGGGGCGGTGACCAGCACCCGCTCGAAGGCGGCGATCGCCTGGCCAACTCGGTCGATCGTCAGCTCGCCAAAGACGGCCTCAAACTGCTTTTTGTAGACGGGGTTTTCCCCGAGCCGCTTCACGACGCCTTCATGCGTGAAGCCCATCTCGATCGGATTGGCGATCGGGCCGACCGCCTGCGCCTCAAGCGAATCGACGCGGCCATCCCAAAATTGCTTGCCTGAGAGAATCCGGTTGTAGGCCACTGGTGAATTGCGGCCGCCCTCCTGACCATCGATCCCGACGCCGGTCTTGGTGTGGGCGGAGTACCCCATCGACGGGTCGTGGCATGTTGCGCAGCTCACGCTGGAGTCGAGCGAGAGGCGGGGGTCGAAGTAAAGCTGTCGGCCCAACTCGATCTTCGCACGGGTGAGCGGATTTTCCTCGAGGCCGGTGATCTGCGCGACCCCTTGCGAGAGGCCGAGCGGTAGGATTGGCTCAATCTCGACGAAGTTTTTCGGTTGAGCCAGCCACGCATCAATCTGCTCAAGTGTGATCGGACCGTTGCCAGGCACTCCCGCAGTGAGCGATGGGTCGCCGAGTTTTACCGACTCGCGACCAGCGGCGGCATCACCTGGCTTGGGTTCTGGCTTGGGTTCTGGCTTGGGTTCTGGCTTGGGTTCTGGCTTGGGTTCTGGCTTGGGCTCTGGCTTGGGCTCTGGCTCAGTGGCGGCCGGTTCCTTCATCTCCGGCTTGTTGATTGACTTTCCAGCTTCGTCGATGGCTGCATCAGCTTCGGCCTTGGCGGCATCCGCCTTCTTTGCCGGCGTGGTTTTGTCGCCGGAAGCAGCGATCGGGGTGGTGTCCGCAGGAGGAGAGGTCTCAATCACCTCGACTTCGACGACCTCACCTTTCGGCTTGGTATCGCTCGACGGTGCGCATCCGCTGACCGCCGCAACAGCGGAGATGGCGATGAAAAGGAGTGACGTTGTCGAAGAAGGAGATGGGTTCATGCGCATGGCTCACCTATTCTCGTCGAGTATTAATGGATCAGAGTTGCTGAGACGATTCTAGCGTCTTCACGCTCCCTCGACCACGCCGGCAGGTACGAGCCACTCCAACTCCCCCGGGTGGCCCGGCCCGTCTTCGAGCCGCAGCGAAGCGACCGATCCTTTCTGCATCCGAATGGCAGCCGATCCGTCGCCGATCATGAGCGATACCAGGCGCCCCACGCAGGGCGCGTGCCCGACCCAGGCCACACGCGAGGCATCATAGTGGATCGTCCGTTCCAAGACCGCCTGCCAATCGGCCCCAGGGGCCAGCGCATCGACGAGGTCGACACCCGATGCGACTTCAAACACCTGCGCCATGATCTCGGCTGTTTCACGGGTCCGCACGAGGGGGCTCGAGGCGATGCGATCGACCTGCATGCCGCCATCCCGAAGATGCGAAATGAACTTCTCAAATCGCTTCCGCCCCTTCTTGGTGAGCGGACGCGAAAAATCGTCGCCAGCAGGACCAGCATCCTCGGCCCAGGCGTGACGGACGATGTAGAGGTGCGTGGGGATCGTGGCCATCGGAAGAATTGTGGTGGCTCCACCGATGCGAAGCAAGGCGTTACGCCTGTCGCCAGAGCTCCTCGTCGGTGATACCGGCGGCACGGATCGCCGCCGCGGCCTCGCGCCGCCAGCGGGAGGCATCGACTGGATAGCCAGCTGTGGGAGCGAGGCCTGGCAACCGCTCAGACCAAAACTGATTGAAGACCTCCATCGCGAGTTCACGGACGTACTTCGCCGTCATGCTTGCCAGGGCAACAGGGCCGCGGGCCTCGCCTCCGACACAAAACTCGATGCGACAGTCTGAGCCGAGCAGTTCGTAGGCCGACCGCGTGGGTGTCTCCTCGATTGGCTGCACGAGCGGGCAGTCAAAATGCCGGGCCACGACGGCTGCATAGTGCTTGCGACCGCCATGCCGATCGCACCAGATCATGACCGGCGCGTGAGCCTCCGCTCGTCGGCGGGTGTCGGCAGCGAGCGTGAGTGTGACTGCCGAGAGGATGTCGGACTTGTTGAGCCCGGCGGTCAAGTGGCCATTGAACTCAGCCGGATGCACGATCCGGCATGTGATCCGCTGAAGTGAGACACCGGCATCGGCCAGTGCCGTGGCGATGCGTGTACTTCGTGATGCGCAGGCCTCGGCATCGGCCACTCGTGGAAGAGGTACCACCTGCAACACCGGCCATTCGGGCGGCGGGAGCGCATTGTCGCCAATGCCAGTGGCCTCCGCGAAGGCGGGCCAGCTACTTGGCACAGCCCCGCTTGCGATCCCGAGCGCCGTCAGCACCCCCGCTTCAAGTGCCATCAGGCCACCTGTCTTGTTTCCGCCACGATAGACCTGCTTGGAGTCGGTCCACAGCGGAGTTACGCGTGTTGGAGGTAGGTCCACGGCCGGATCAGCAGCGTGGGCAGCGAGCGCAAGCGCACGGGCCAGCCTTGCCTCAGCCGCGGCTGGCTCAGCATCGACCTGCCAGACCGATGCCGCCACCACGAGCGGCCCGAGATTTGGCCCGTAGCCCGCCTCGTCGGTGCCGATGACGAGCGTCATCCCGGCAACGCTCCGCGGCGGGGATGCTGCCGACAGTACTCGTACACGGCGATCGATGTCGAGGTGGCGGCATTGAGGCTGTGGGGGAGGCCGGCGAGCGGAATCTCGGCCACGCGGTCGACCCGGTCGAGCACGTCGGGCTCGAGTCCGGTGCGTTCGTTGCCGACCACGATCACCGTCCGCGGCAGGAATGAAAAACAAAACAGGCTTTCCGACCCGGTTGTCTGCTCGAGTCCCACCAGTTCGTAGCCCGCGGCCTTCAACCGGTCGAGTACGGGTGGCAGGCTGCGGTGGACCTCGAGCATCACCGCGTCGGCCCCATCGCGGGCGATGCGGTCGTGAAGCCGGGCGGCACCGCAGGCGATGACACGGTGGATGCCGAAACAGCCGCAAGTGCGTACGATGTGCGACAGATTGATGTGGCTGCGCATCGGCGCGCATGCCACGATGAGTTCCCGCGGCTGATGAAGCGGCTCTGGAGGCTTGTGACGAATGTGTGTGAAGTGTGGCATCGGCGACGCGAGCATTATGGCATGCCTGGCGGTGGCATTCCTCGGAGTCTGTGGAGGGTGTGGGAGCGAGCCGCCCGCACCGGCACCGGCTGCCGCTGCTCCAGCCACCCCGCCGGCACAGGCCGATCCCCTTCCGGTCACGATTCGTCTGGTCGATTACGCGGAGGTCGAGGCTGAACTGGCGAAGCATGCCGGCAAAGTCGTGGTGCTCGACTGCTGGAGTACCTCATGTCCGCCATGCATCAAGGAATTTCCGGGATTGATCAAGTTGCAAAAGACCTTTGGGGAGCGTGTCGTCTGTCTGTCGCTCTCCTTTGACTACGAGGGCATCGGGGCACCGGACGAGGTCGTGCCGCGCGTCGAGGGCTTCCTGCGAGATGTCGGTGCCGGCACGATTGTGAATCTCGTGGCCCGTGAGGATGCCGACGCACTCTACGAAAAAATGAATCTTGTCAGCGTGCCGGCAGTGTTCGTGTACAAGCCCGACGGCACGCTGGCCCGCACGTTTGACGACGACATGGCCTCCAAGGAACTGGGGCGACCCTTCACCTACGAAGACATTACCGCTGCGGTGGAAGAATGCCTGGCCCGTTGAGGTGCAAAGAAGCGTCATAGTAAACTGACGTGCGGAGCAACCAGTCCATGACGAATCAAGCCGACCGGCCGGAGAACACGGCGGATCCAACAAAAAACCCCCATGGTCCCCGACCAGGCGACACGGTTCGCGGCCCACTGGCGTTTGGTCGTGAGACGGTGGAGTCGATCGTGGTGGCCTTCGCGCTGGCGCTGCTCTTTCGTGCCTTTGAGGCCGAGGCGTTTGTCATCCCCACCGGTTCGATGGCGCCGACGTTGATGGGGCGTCACAAGGATCTGGCCTGTGATGCATGTGGTCTGACCTATCGCGTCGGGTGCAGTGCTGAAGAGGACGATCAGTCGCAGGGCCTCCGGATGGAGCTGGCGCGGCTGGAGCGGGAGGTCGTGCGGTTGCGCTCGGCCACTGACAGTTCGCTGAGCACGCCGCGGGAGCGGGAGGAGGCCCGTCGGCAACTGGCCGACCTCGAGCGGGATGGCGGGCCGATTGCCCAGCGCCGGAGTCGGCTCGACAGCAAACTCGTCGCGGCCGGCACCTGCCCCAACTGCGGCTTCCCGGTCGAACTGCTGCAGCAGCGGAACGGTGGCCTCGAGTACGACCCGCGGTATCCGTCGTTCAACGGTGACCGCATTCTGGTGAACAAGTTTGCCTATGACTTCGCGGAACCCAAGCGTTGGGACGTGGTTGTGTTTCGGTATCCGGAGGATGCCAAAATCAACTACATCAAGCGGCTTGTCGGCCTGCCTGGTGAAATCGTGTCGATTGCCGCTGGTGACATCTGGACGAGCCGCGATGGGCAACCGCCGCAGATCGCCCGCAAGCCCGACCGCAAGCTGCTGGCGATGCTGCAGTGCGTGCATGATGCCAGCCATGTGTCGTCCGATCTCCTGGCAGCCGGCTGGCCGGTGGCGTGGACCGATTGGGCGGTGGCGGAGGGAAGCGGCTGGATTTCGACCGATGATGGCCGCTCGTTTACGGTCGCGTGTGAACCGGGCCAAGCAGCCAGCCTGCGCTATCGGCACATGGTTCCTTCCGACGAGCAGTGGGCGATGGTTCGCGCGGGCGGCTCTCTCGCCGGTGAGGCGGAGCCGACACTCATCACCGACTTTCAACCGTACAACGCGTTGGCAAGTCGGTCGCACTGGGTGGGTGACATCGCCCTCGAGACCACCCTTGAATCCCGGTCGGCCTCCGGTCGCATCGTCTTCGATCTGGTGGAGGCGGGTGCGGAGTATCGATGTGCGATCGACCTCGCGACCGGTGAAGCCACGATGGTGATGCGCGGCCAGGACGATGCCGAGCAGCCACGGGCCTCGACGCCGGTGCGGGGCGCGGGCTCGTGGACGATTCTTTTTGCCAACGTCGATGACGAATTGGCTCTCTTCATCGATGGCCGCCGCGCCACATTCGACCGGCCGACCGGCTGGGACCAGCCAGTTGAGGATGCCACCCGCGTTGAACCGCGGGCCACGCCGGTGGCCCCGGGTGACACGACGCCGAGCGATCTGGCGCCGGTCGGCATCACCGCCGACGGCGCGCATGTGCAGGTGTCGAGCATGCGGGTGCTGCGGGATGTCTACTACCTGACAACGGTGCTTGGAGCGCGGGTGGGAGAGTTCTTTGAGCAGGACAGGCTCGACTTTCCCCTCGAAGCCGGCCAGTATTTTGTGCTCGGTGACAACTCGGCGGCCAGCAAGGACAGTCGGTTATGGAATGATGGCCACCATGTCGACCGTCACCTCCTGATCGGGGAGGCGATGCTTGTTTTTTGGCCGCATGCGGTGCCGGCATCGTGGGCCGTTCCCGTGAAAATTGGCCGCTTTGAGCTGCGATTGCCCTCGTGGCCAAACTTCGCGAGGATGCGGTTTGTTCGGTAGCGCCGCGAGCGATCAAGGCTGCAGCCGCTCAAGGAGGAGCCATGCCCCTGTTGTCTGCCGAAGGGCTCGTGAAGATCTACGGCCGTCGCCGGGTTGTTGACGGCGTGGAGTTTCATGTCGAGCAGGGAGAGATCGTCGGCCTGCTCGGCCCCAACGGCGCCGGCAAGACGACAAGCTTCCGGATGACCTGCGGGCTT
>JAQBZA010000186.1 GCA_027622795.1 Planctomycetota bacterium
CGTCAACTGGGTGTGGACGCACCACTTCGGACGCGGTCTTGTGGCGACCCCCGGTGATCTCGGCCTTCGCGGCGATCCACCGGCCAATCAGCAACTCCTCGATGATCTCGCCCGCCGCTTTATGGACGAGGGCAAGTGGAGCCTCCGTTGGCTCCACCGGGAAATCATTCTCTCGCGGACGTGGCGGCAGTCCGCGGCACTGCGTTCTGATCTCACTGCACGAGACGCCGAGAATCTCTTGTGGGGGCGGGCTGAGCGTCGCCGGCTGTCGTGGGAAGGGTGGCGTGACAGCCTCTTGGTGGCCGCTGGAACACTCGACCCAGAGAGGAATGGTGGCCCCGGGATCAACCCGCTCGACATCGCGGCCATGAACTCACGAACCGTTTATGCCCGGCTCGACCGCCAAGATGTTCCCGGGCTGCTCCGTACGTTTGACATCGCCAACCCGGACACTGCCGTCCACGTCCGCACGCGCACGACGGTCCCCCAGCAGGGCCTCGCGGTGATGAACGCGCCGCTCGTTGTCGAGGCGGCAAAGCGGCTGGCGGTTCGCACCGCCACTGAGGTTGGTGACGAACCGGCCGACGATCCGCGCATCACTGCCCTGTGGCGTGACGCTCTCGCTCGCAACCCCTCTGATTCCGAACGCGCGCTGGCGCGCAGCTGGCTTATCGAGAGTCGCTCGCAGCCGCCCGCCAAGGGCTTCGGGCCGTGGGAGCGGCTCGCCCAAGCCGTTCTCGGGACGGCAGAGTTTCAATGGATCGACTGACGCTGCAACCATCAAGACATGAGCACCATGGACCACGCCCGACTTCCTTTCTCCCGTCGTGACCTGCTCGCCCGCTCCGGCCTTGGCATCGGTTGGCTTGCCGCGGGTGGCATGCTCGATGCCGAGGCCAGGTCCGAAGCGTCCCTCGGAAGGAGCCCGGTGGTCCATTCCACACTTGCTCCCCGTCCCCCACACTTCGCGGCCAAGGCACGGGCGGTAATCCACATCTTCGCAAACGGCGGGCCAAGCCATCTCGACACGTTCGACCCCAAGCCCAAACTCACCGAGTATGCCGGCCGGGAGATTCCCGGGGCCTTGAAGACCGAACGACGCACAGGCGCCGCTTTCCCCTCGCCGTTTCCCTTCAGGCGGCATGGTGAATCTGGACTGGAGGTGAGCGATCTCTTTCCCTCGGTGGCCCGCCACGTCGACCGCATGCTCGTCGTACGGTCGATGCACGCCGACGTGCCCAACCATGAGCCATCACTCATGCTGATGAACTGTGGCGACGCGCGGCTCGTGCGGCCGGCAGCCGGCGCCTGGGTGACCTATGGCCTCGGCACCGAAAACCAGAACTTGCCGGGCTTTGTCGCGATGTGTCCCGGTGGCTATCCCATCAAGGGTACTGAAAACTGGCGCAGCGCATTTCTTCCGGGCGTCTTCCAAGGCACCTACGTCGATACCAGGAAAAAAAAAGTCGAAGACCTCGTGGAGTATGTTCGGCATCCGCTCCTGGCAGCCGACATGCAGCGTCGGCAGGTCGATCTGACGGCCGCTCTCGACCGACAACACCTTGCCTCACGACAGCACGATCCGTCACTCGAGGCTCGGCTGGCCTCCATGGAGCTTGCCTGGCGAATGCAATTTGAGGCTAACGAAGCCTTCGATGTATCCCGAGAGCCCAAGCATGTGCTCGACCGTTATGGCGACACCCCTCAGGGCCGGCAGTTACTCATCGCTCGGCGTCTCGTCGAGAGAGGTGTACGGTACGTGCAAGTCTGGCATGGTGAGGGACAGCCGTGGGACAGCCACTCCGACATCGAGAAGAATCACCGCCGTCTCGCAGGCGAGAGCGACCAGCCGATCGGCGCCCTTCTCGATGACCTCGTCGGCCTTGGCCTCCTCGACGAGACGCTCGTGCTCTGGGGAGGCGAATTCGGTCGCACACCCACCGTGGAACTCCCCAACGATGCCGGCGTGAAGTCACCCACGGGTCGCGACCACAACCATCATGGCTTCACGGTCTGGCTCGCCGGGGGCGGCGTGAAGGGGGGCACGGCCTACGGGGCGACTGATGAATTTGGATTCAAGGCAGCGGAAAACCCGGTCCACGTCCATGACCTGCAGGCCACAATGCTCCATCTCCTCGGCCTCGACCACACGCGGCTCACCTACCGCCACAGCGGCCGCGACTTCCGCCTCACCGATGTCCACGGCAAGGTCATCACCGACTGGATTGCCTGACTCCCTTCTGTCTGGATCGATGTCATCCACCGTGTGAAACCACTCAGACGCGGCCGACTGCTATTTGACCGTAAGGTCACCGCCGGCTCGCGTGCCCAAGGCTCGCCAGGCGGCCGGATCGATTCCGTCGGCCACGGTGCGGACCGATCCATCCATCATCACGGCGTTCACCAATCCATTGTGGTAACTCCGCGAGGTGATCGACGCAAACGTTTTCGCCGTCGCGTCTGTCCCCTCCTGCCGTGAGTTGTAGTCGAAGTCGTAGTCACGGCTGCCGTCGTTGTAGGGCACGACGGTGTTGGGGCGAAACGTCGTCGTAAACCCTGAGTGATGCACGCGGCCGTCGGGCCACTCGGTGTGACCGGTGTTGTCGTTCGTCGTTGGGCCCAGCTTGGCCTGGCCGCCGCTGGCAAACGCCGCCACGTCGCCGGGACCCGCTGGTGGTGTGGCCGCCGGCTCGCTCGTATTGCGGACGTACGGTGTGAACGCCTTCACCTCGCTCACGCAGAGTGTCTTCGAGAGGCCGTCGGTAAACACTCGGTCCTTGAACTTCGAGTTGGGATGGAACGCACCGTCCCCCCCCTGCCCGGTCGCCGGGTCGTAGATGAACCAGGTACCAAAGCTGAAAGCGTAGTTCAGCGGGTACACATAGTTCGCACCGTTCTTCGTGCGAAAAAAGTTGTTTCTCTCACTGGGGCAGATGAGGGGCCCGATCTTCGTTGACGCCACAACCGGCCCATTCGTGCCCTGATCCCACCCCTGCTCCAGGTCGACCTGCGCCGCCACTGCGGCCTCTTCGAAGTACGGAAGCACGCGACCATGAACGCCCCACGAGCCGTTGTTGCCGCTGAATGTTGTGCCTGGCGTGTGAATCATGCTGGGCGGAAAATGCCCACGGGCCGAAGCGTAGTTGTGGACAGCCAGCACGAGCTGCCGGACATTGCTCGAACAGGCCAGCCGCCGCGCCGCTTCCCGTGCCGACTGCACGGCCGGCAGCAGCAATCCGATCAGCACGCCGATGATCGCGATCACGACCAAAAGTTCGACCAGCGTAAATCCGCTGGCTGAGGAACGACGACGATTGACGGGAATCATTCGTTGCAAAACTCCGCAGGTGTCGGGGGATAAACTCCGATTCCCCTCAACGCAACTTCCATACCATCCACCAGGAAGCCCCAGGGCGGCAGCCCGGCGAACTGCAGCGACGTCGACTCGTAGATCCATCACGCCGGCTTCCCGGGAAAAGCACGCACCTACTGCCTGGAGAATCACTCACCAGCGCTGGTGAATAATCCACCGGCTCAGCCGCGGCACATCATCGATCCAGCTTCGATCGCAACGTCGCCCGATCGAGCCCGAGCGTCCGGGCCGCGGCCGACCGATTGCCGCCCGTCTTCGCCAACGCCTCATCGAGCAGATGTGATTCGACAAGCTGAATGAGCCGCTCATAGAGCTTGGCATCACCGTCATCTTGCCAGTGGAGGCCGACCCACGCCCGCACCGCTGCGGCAAGCGGCTCCTCGCCAGGCAAACCTTCCCCCACGCTTGCGGCCACCGCGTCGTGAGCCCGCGGCGGAAGGTGCTCGGCGTCAAGCGTGCCGCCGCGGGCCACCACGGCCGCATATTCCACGGCATGCCGCAATTCCCGCACGTTGCCCGGCCACGGCCGTGATCGGACCGCCGCCAGAAATTCCGCCGCGACAGCCGGCAGCGGCTCCCCACGACGCTGCAGAAAAGCCTCAACGAGAAGCGGAATGTCTTCGGGCCTTTCCGCGAGTATCGGCATCGTGATCGGAAACACGCGGAGCCGATGATGCAGGTCGGCCCGAAACGTCCCGGCAGCCGTGGCTGCGGAGAGGTTGGCATTCGTGGCCGCGATCACCCGCACGTCCACGCTCCGCGTCACAGTCGCTCCCACCGGCGTGATCTCACAATTTTCAAGCACCCGCAGCAGCTTCGCCTGCACATCGAGCGGCGCGTCGCCCACCTCATCGAGAAAGATCGTGCCACCGTCGGCCTCGGCAAAGAGGCCGGAGCGATCGGTGAACGCGCCTGTAAAGGCACCACGCACATGCCCAAACAGTTCGCTCTCGACCACGCTCGGGGCAAGGGCGGCGAGGCTCGTCACGACAAGCGGCTTCTCCCGCCGACTGCTGTAAGCATGAATCGCACGAGCGGCGAGTTCCTTGCCCGTGCCGGTCGCTCCGGTGATCAACACGGGCAGGTCGGTCGGTGCGACCAGCGCGATCTGCTTGAACACCGTCTGCATCGGCGGCGAACTGCCGACCAGCTGCACCGGAGTGGGATGCCGGCCGGCGTTCCTTTCGCCCCGCCGCGGCCGCTCGGCCAACGCCCGCGCCGCCACCTGCGACACCCGTTCGAGATCGAAGGGCTTAACGAGATAGTCATAGGCTCCTGCCTCGACGGCCCGCACGGCGGTGTCGAGATCACCGAAGGCCGTCATGACGATGATCGGCGACTCTGGCGCGATGGCGCGAAACTCCGGGAGCGCCGCGATGCCATCGCCTCCCGGCAGCCGCACATCGAGGAGGATCGCCTCGGGCGACTGTCGGCCGCACGTTTCGAGGCCCACCTCCACGCTCGCCGCCACTTCCACGGCATGCCCTTCATCGGTGAGCACCTCGCGGAGGCTCCAGCCGATGGCCGGCTCGTCGTCCACAATAAGAATCCGGCTCATGCGGTGGCCTGCCGAGTGTGAGAAGACGCTGCGGCGCTGCCCGCCGGAATCGTGATGACAAACCGCGTGCTATCGCCGTGCCGACTCCATTCAAGCCTCCCGCCATGGGATTCCGCAACCGTGCGGGCCACGGAAAGGCCGAGACCGATCCCCTCCGGCTTGCTGGTCACAAAAGGCTCGTGCATCGCATCACGTATCGCAGCCACAGGCCCCGGGCCAGTGTCATCAACGCCGATCTGGATACCGTGCGCATCCTCCGCGGCCCAGAGGTAGACACTGCCGGCCACGCCCGCCGCATCGATGCCGTTGAGCGCGAGGTTGACCAGCGCCGATCGCAGCGGCTCGCGGCGGCCGGTGACGATGAGATCCCGCTCGGCCTGATGGCTGATCCGCGTGCCAGCATGGCCGCAACGCGGCCCGACCAGATCACAAACCTCCTGCAGGAGGCTAGTGGCGGAAAATGACGTCGCGGCCACCTCCTCGGGCCGGCCGAGCATGAGCAAGCCCCGCACCTCCTCCTCGAGCACATCGAGCTGGCGGATGACGACGTCGAGGCTCGCGTCTTCTGGTCCCGATGCCACAGCGGCATGGCACCGCCGTCGGTGGAGATCGACCGCAAGCCGAGCGCCCGTCACCGCGTTGCGGACCTCATGGGCGAAGCCGGCCGCCATCTGCCCGAGGAGTCGCTGCCGCTCGCCGGCGACGAGTGATTCGCGTTGGCCAGCGAGCGTCTGGCTCATCCGATTGACTCCGGCCACGAGCCGATTGATCTCGTCGGGCTCATGACGAGGAGGCTGCTCCGGCAGCACACTGCCAAAGTCACCATCCGCGATCCTCGCTACCTGGCGGTCGATATCCCCCAGCTGCCTGGCGATTCTGCTCGTCATCCGCAGGCCGAGCGGCACGAGCACGGCGAGCGTACCGGCTGCAACGGCAAGAATCGGCCACACACGATTCCACGTCGCTCGCGCCAGGCTCTCCCGCGGCGACAGCACGAGCACTGTCTCCGGCCGCACGCCCGCTGCGCGCACGCTGCCGACGCGGTAGGAGATTTCATCGAGCGCGACCGAACCTGTGGCCAACCCCTGCGCGAGCAGCGGTGCCTGAGCGGAATCGACCGGCAGCGTGGCCAAGCCCGGCGTTTCGCTGGCGATATCCCAGACGACATAGTGATCGCCGGTGAGCCGGTGCAACGCCGCCAAAATCGGAACCGACACGGCCACCCGTGACTGAGCGAGCGTGTCAGCCACCTGCTCCCGCCGCTGCCGTGCAGCCAGCGACTCCTGCCGGATTTCCCACCAGGCAGTGAAACCAACATTCGCCGCCACCGCCGCCAAGACAAGAACCACAACCGGCGCAACCAGCCGGCCGGCAAGGGAAGATGAGGAGGGGAGCATGCCAAAAAGACTACCGTGGCATGTCTCCGGCGACAGGCCGTGCCCAGGGAACAGGCTGCGCTTGTCATCCTCTGCTCCGCCCCTCTGCTACCTGTCCTGCTCTGCTCTCTGCTGCCGCCCTGGAACTCTGGGCTACTGCCGCGAGGGGCTGCCCGCGCCACGGAGCCGGCGTAGGAAACCGAGCGGAGCCAGGATGGCGAAAGCGAGGTTTCCTCCGAGTGAGCGAAGGGCAGGGATGCCCTTCGCGAGCGTCCGGCGAGATGGCACGGGCAATCCTGAGCCGCGTGAACGAAAGACGAAGGAT
>JAQBZA010000187.1 GCA_027622795.1 Planctomycetota bacterium
GGCCGCGATCGCCAGAGCCTCTGGAAACCGTGGCGGGCGCAGGGCAGCCCCCGTTTCGGGATCGAATTCAGGCAGAAAGAAACTCTCCATGCGGTCGACGATTCCGACGCACTCCATATCGGCAAAGGCCATCAGCAGCCGCGTCAGAAACCTGCCGCGGGGGTCGTCGTCGAGCGGATCGACGATGACAAGCACGGGGGGGGCGGGGAGTTGGCTGCCAAACTGCAACAGTTGCACGGTCTCGAGCGCCGAGGGGCTGCCCAGCCGCGCGGCCAACAGCACGAGCACGGTGTCGGCCGAGTCGCGGGCAGCGAAGACGGCATCGCGACCGGAGCGAACGCGAATCGTCTCATACCCATGCCGCGAGAGTCCGGCGGCCAGCTCCTCGACGATGGCCGGATCGGGATGGGCCACGATCGCCCGGTCGATGCCGGTGGATGTGGCTGCATGGAGCAGAGCTTCCACCACCTTGCTGGCGCCGCGGTAGGGAGGCTCGCCGCCACAGAGCGCAAGCGTGTGGGCGGCTTCAAAGGAAAGTTCGGATGATGGCACGGCGAGGGCTCGCAGCAACGCCGCGCGGGCGGCGGGGGGCAGCGGTGCTGGTGAAGTGGCATCGGGCTTTTCGGCAGTGGTTGCCAGACGAATCCCGCGGGCGGCAGCCGTGGCGGCGCCGGTCATGCTTCGCAACACGGCCTCGTCGAGTACCTCGGCGGCGAGGAGCGGATCGAAGCCATCAGGGCCAGCGAGGGCTTCCACAAGAGCCTCGGCAGGAATCGCGTCGAGGGCGGCAGGGGCCTCTCCTTCACCGGCAGCGGTAAGCTCGAGCCGCGCCAGCAGCACAAGCCTGATTTGGGCCGGGTTCGTCGGGCCGAGGGCGGCCAGATCGCGGGCCAAGTGGCCTGCCTGCTCGGCGCGGGCCAGGCGGGTCGAGAGCGTGGCCCGTTGCGGAAGGCCTGCTTCCGGATTCCAGGTGAATGTGGTGATGGTTTTCGGATCGAGACTGTCTGCCATCGGCAGCCCGGCCGGTGAGAGCGTCCGATCAAGCCGGCGGGCGAGTCGCTCACGGGCTTGATCGATGGTGGGAGCCTGGCCGACCGCGGCCAGGGCCTTGGCGGCGGCGGCCTGTGCGGCTGGTGGCGCATCGGGCGAAAGCGCCGGGGCGAGCAGAAAGTCGGCATCTTCGTCACTCACGGCGGCCAGCGCCGTGATAACTCCGGGCCACCGATCAATATCGTCGGAGCCGAGCCAGGTGAGCAGGGCATCGCGGCCGTCGGTGCCGAGGGCATGCACGAGCCCACGGGCCAGCCCGCGGGCCCGTGCCGATTCCTCATCGGTGGTCTGGAGCAGCTCGACAAGCAGGGGCAGCGCGGCGAGCCCGGCGCGGGTGATCTCGTTGGCGGCCGCCAGCCGCTCAGGACGAGACGGACTTCGCAGGCCGGCTGCCGCGGCGGCGAGTCGCTGCGGATCCCGACGGCGCTGGCTGGCGGCGGCGGGGAGGGAGCCCAGCACCTGCGGCGCATCGGGCTCGTAGGCCGCAATGGCCCGCTTGAGCCGCCGGAGGCCGGCGGGATCGAGCGTGTCTCCAAGATCGGCGAGGAGATCGCCGCGGTCTTTCCCATCGACGACCGCGACGGCATCGACAAAGCCGCGGTAGAGATCGACGGCGTCGGCAATCGCATCGACATCGACTGCCCGGATCGCTCCTTCCAGCCACCCGCGGGGCGCCGTCGGGGGAGGCTGACGGATCGATTCGACCACCGCCGCGGCAAGCGGATCGAGCGCTACCCGAGGCGGGTCGCTGCGTTTCGAGGCACTGGCAGGCTCGGTCGGTTCCGCCGCCCGGGCCGTTGCGGAGACATGCCCCACCACCGCCGCAGCGACCAGCGCGACGATCATCCCACGACGGAAGGAAAACGAACTGGCCATAGCGGGGGAGTCGGCAGCCGCCACCGTTTGGGTCGACCCGAAACCGCTTCCTCGCGCACCCTGCCGTGAACCCCCGGGATTCCGCCTGCGAACGTCCGCCAGCCTTCCTGCTCAGGGCCGCCCAGCAGCAAAGTCGCCTGCAGCCGGCAGGGTTTGCCTGACCGCGTTTGTCACGGTTTCGCTATCCTGAGAGCTTCTTTCCGAGAAACGCTCTGGCAACGCATGTCTGCCCCTTCCGACTCCGCATCTCACCGCCACCGTGTGCTCTTGGTTGACGATCAGGCGATGATCGGCGCTGCCGTCAAGCGGCTTGTGGCCGGCACTGAGGACATCGACTTCGAGTTTCACCGTACGGGCGCCGCTGCGCTGGCCGCCGCCGAGACGTTCCGGCCCACGGTCATTCTTCAGGACCTTGTCATGCCCGACGTCGAGGGCCTCGACATGGTGGCGCGGTTTCGCGACCTGCCTGTCACGGCGCAGGTGCCGGTCATCGTGCTCTCCGCTCAGGAAGAGCCGGTCATCAAGGCCCAGCTGCTCGGAGCCGGTGCCAGCGACTATCTCGTGAAGCTCCCCGATGAGGTGGAGCTCGTCGCCCGGATTCGCGTGCACTCCGAAGGCTACCACCGGCTGGTGGAACGGAATGCCGCCTTCGCCGCGCTCGAGAAGAGCCTCGCTGACCTGCGGGAGGAACGGGAGAAGTCGGAGCGGCTTCTGCTCAATATCCTGCCGGCGAAGATTGCTGCCCGGCTCAAGGAAGGGGAGCAGACGATTGCCGAAAGCTTTGCCGAGGCGAGCGTGCTCTTTGCCGACCTGAGCGGCTTCACATCCTACTCCCAGCATGTCGACGCCCAGCAGCTGGTAGAACTCCTCGATGCGATCTTTTCAGCGTTTGACCATGTGGCCAGCGCTGCCGGCGTGGAAAAGATCAAGACGATCGGTGATGCCTACATGGCTGTCGCCGGGCTGCCGGTGCCGCGAGCCGATCATGCGGAGGTGATGGCCGACGTGGCCCTCGGCATGCAGGCGGCGTTTACGGAGGCAGTGCGGGGCCGGGGCGTGCCGCTGGAACTCCGGGTCGGCGTCCACTCCGGGCCAGTCGTGGCCGGTGTGATCGGTCGTCACAAGTTCATTTATGACCTGTGGGGCGACACGGTGAATATCGCGAGCCGCATGGAGTCGCACGGGGAAGGGGGCCGCGTGCACATCTCCGCAGCCACTCGCGATCTGCTCGGCGATCGGTTTCAGTTTGAGAGCCGCGGCGCGATAACGATCAAGGGTAAGGGCGTCATGGAGACGTATTTTCTGCTCGGCCGCGGGGAGCCGCCGCGGTGAGGGCGTCAATCACGGCCGCCGGAATCGTTTCGAGCGCCGCAATGCGGTCGACCACGCCCAACTCCACGGCGGCGCGGGGCATTCCGTAGACGACGCTCGTGGCCTCGTCCTGGGCGATGGTTGTGCCTCCGACAGCGCGGATCGCCTGCAGGCCGATCGCCCCATCGCTTCCCATGCCGGTCAGCAGCACCCCCACCGCATGGCGTCCGGCGGCCTCCGCCGCCGAGCGAAACAGCACGTCGACTGCCGGACGGCAATGGTGGATCGGGGGCGTCTGCAGCAGCCGCGTTCGGTATCCGTTGCCGCGGAATTCGACAGCAAGATGGAAGTCGCCCGGCGCGATCACACATTCTCCCGACCGGAGCGGCTCGTCGTCGCCCGCTTCACGAACGGGGATTCCACTCAGCGCCGCCAGCCGATCAGCCACCGCCCGGGAGAAGAAGGCCGAGATGTGCTGGACGATCGCGATGGGAGGCAGGCCGGCCGGAAACTGCGGCACGATCTGTCTCAACGCCTCGACGCCTCCCGTCGAGGCACCGATCACGATGATCTGCTTCGGGTCACCTGGGGAAGCCGGCCCAAGCGCGGGCGGGGAGACCGTGGTGGCGGACGGCTTTCGAACCCGTGGGGCGGCGGCTGCGGCTGCCTTCACATGGAAGGCGAGCTTGTCGGCGAGCGTACCGATCGACATCGTGCCATCGGGCTTGGCGAGCACGTCGACCGCCCCGGCTTCGATGGCATCGACCGCAGCCTGCGAGCCCGCCTGCGTGAGAGAGCTCACCACGACGACCGGCAGCGGGTGGTGCTCCATGAGGATTCGCAGGAAGGTGAGCCCGTCCATCCGTGGCATCTCGAGATCGAGGGTGAGCACGTCGGGATCAAGCTGGGCGATTTTCTCCCGGGCCACATAGGGATCGCAGGCCGTCCCCACCACCTCCAGAGCCGGGTCACGGGCGAGGGCCTCGCTGATCGCCTGGCGGACGAGCGCCGAATCATCGACGACAAGCACGCGGATTTTTGGGGACGGTGGATTGGTCATGGATGCTGGTCTGCCGAGGCCTATTTCAGAGGACGCTCATACACCGACGGGCCCGTCTGTCGGAAGCCATGGTGCAAGCCGAGCAGGCTTTCGGAATGACCCACAAACAGAAACACGCCGGGAGCGAGCTGATCAAAGAGTCGTTCGATGAGCCCCTGCCGCGATTCGGTATCGAAGTAGATCATGACGTTGCGACAAAAGATCACGTCTTGCCCGCGGGGCAGCGGATACCGCTCCTGAAAGAGATTGATCGGCGTCACGCTCAGATGCCGCCGCAATTCCGGTTTGACGCGATACATCCCCTCCCGCTCGCCGAAGCCGCGGAGAAAATGACGGCCGAGCAACGCCGGGTCGGGCAGATTGACCTTCGCGGCCTCATAGATCCCCAGCCGACAGCGGTCGAGCATCCGCCGCGAGATGTCGGAGGCCTCCACGACCCAGCCCGGGGGAAGCAGTGACCGCGGCTGTTCGGCCAGCACGATGGCGATCGAATACGCCTCCTCGCCGGAGGCCGCCGCCGCCGACCAGACCCGGAGGCCGCGGCCGGCCGCAGTGGCCCGGGGCGCCACCTTCGGCACGACGTCGCGGGCGAGGATTTCGAAGTGGGCCGGCTCGCGGAAGAAGTGGGTGTGGTTGGTGGAGATCAGATCGATCAGCTGCTCAGCCTCGTCGTCACCACAGGAGGCATCGAGGAGCTGGCAGTAGTCGTCGAAGCTCGCACAGCCCAGGTCGCGGAGTCGATTGGCGAGGCGACCGGCGACGAACGCCTGTCGGTCTGGCCCGAGCCGGATGCGGCTGCGGCGGTAGACCACGTCGGCGAGGAACGCGTAGGCCTGCGGAGAGAGGTCGGTCATGAGGATCTCTATGCTACCTTGGCCGATGGCCGAATGGTGACGCGGCTCGGGGTTGGCCGTACCACGTCGCCGGACGTTCGCTCAGGGCATCCTGCCCTTCACTCACTCGGATGCAGCCGGCGCTTCGCAATCCTTGCTGCGCTTGGCTGCATACGCCGGCTCCGTGGTACGGCCAACCCCTCGCTGAGGCGCTATCCGTTGCCCGCCGGGAGGCAGGAAGCGTTTTCCAGGAAGCCGAGGGTTTCGTGAAGCGATCACCACGTTGGACCGCGTCGCTGGAGGCGACGCCCCCTTCCGGCCGGAGGCCGGCAAGAAACCCGAGGGCAGGATGCCGAGGGTTTCGTGAAGCTAGAAATCAGTGAAATGCCTGTCTTCAGCATCGGGCGTGACCGCGGCCGCATGCTTGTCGCCGGGCATCGGAATGCGGGGCGCAGAGGGCAGCTGTCGCGGCTGCGGGGCAGGTGTCTGGCGGGGCGCTGCGGCCCGCGGGGGCGCGGCGTGGCGGGCCCGGGGGATCAGGGAGCGAAGGTTTTCGACAATGCTCTCGACGGCCTCGGCCTGATCGGAGAGGTCGGCCGCGGCGCGGGCGCCCTCGTCGGCGCGGGTGGCATTTTCCTGGGTGACCTGATCGAGCTGGGTCATCGCGGTGCTGATCTGGCGGATGCCTTGCGACTGCTCGCGGGCGGCCGTGGCGATCTCGGCCACGAGCTGATCGGCAGCCTTGATGCGGTCGGCGATCTCGTTGAGTGAACCGCCGACGCGGCTGCAGCTGGCCGCCCCTTGGCGGCTGCTCTCGATGGCCGCCTCGATGCGATCGGCAGTCTCCTTGGCCGCGGCGGCACTGCGCTGGGCAAGCAGCCGCACCTCGTCGGCAACCACGGCGAATCCCGCGCCCGCCTCGCCGGCCCGGGCCGCCTCGACGGCGGCGTTGAGCGCGAGGATGTTGGTCTGAAAGGCGATCTCATCGATCACTTTATTGATCGTCGAGATTCTCACTCCAGCCGCATCGATCTCCTGCATCGCGGTGACCATCTCGCCAAGCCGGCTCGCAGCCTCGCCGAACTGATGCTGCTCCTGCTCGACCAGTTCACTGGCCTCCTGCGTTCGCCGCGCGTTGTCTGTGGCCATGCTGCTGGTCTCGCGAGCAGAGGCCGCGATGTCTTCCAGCGCCGTCACCTGCTCAGTCGCCCCCTGGGCCAGCGACTGGCTCGCCGCCGACACCTGCGTGGCTCCGCTGCCGACATTCTCCGCAGTCGCCGTGAGCTCTTCGATCGATCGCCGCAGACGTCGGCCGTGGCGGCTAATGCTCAGCCAGGTCAGCAGCACCGTGACTGCCGCGAGAGCGACAATCAGTGTCGTGAGCACGGTGGTGCGGGTTCGCAGCGACGCAACCGTCGCTTCGGTTCGCTCGTCGATCATCGCTTCAAACTCGGCAATTGGATCCATGATGATCTTCTTGTCGGCGTG
>JAQBZA010000188.1 GCA_027622795.1 Planctomycetota bacterium
CGGGAGCCGCCCGCTTACCGAGCATGGAGATCGTCGACAGCCGCGGGGGCCTCATTGAGCAGAGGCGAGCAGCCGAGATACCGCTCGGCCATTTCCCGCTTGCCGCGGGCGAGCAGTGTTGCGTAGACATGCAGTTCAAAATGGAGCTGGAGGTGTCGCTCGGCCTCGTGCTCGCCAACAGCCCGGAAGACAACCATGAGGGCCTCGGCGGTTGAAAGTTGCCTGGGCCCGGGCTGATCGCGGAGCCAGTAGCGGCTCGGCGCATCGTCGGCATCAGCCAGTCGGACACACTGCCCGACGCCATCCAAAGACCGCAGCATTTCTCCAGCCTGCCGCCATGTTCCATCGAGCAGCAGGATGTTTTGCCGGGATCCAAATTTGGAGTGAGGCGAACTTTGCGCACCAGGAAGTGGGTCGCCGGCCGGATGGAGGATCCAAAGATCTTCGCCTCGCTCCACGGCATCGCCCGGCCAGCCCGAGGCGGCGAAGAAGCGTGTGCCACGCTGGTAGACGTGGGATCTGCTGCCCACCACGGCGCGGGCCACGAGCTTACCCGTACTGGATGGCTTCTGTTGCTCATGCCGATGGATGAGCACATGCACGATCAGTTGTGTCACGATGGGCGGCAATGCGTCGCAGGTGCACCAGCGCGGTGGCAGGCTGCACCGTAGACAGCGAGCGGCACCGGCAAGTACGACGCTTCGTCCCATGAGTGATTCAGCAGGCGGTCTGGGGGATCATCGCGAGCGACCGTCTGCCGCTTTGCATGCCATGCCTACATCAATCCTTCGTGTCGGAGTCTGGCTTCGACGACGTCCGCCATCTCGCGGGCCTGATCTTCGAGTTCTTCGAGGCGTTCCTCATCGTCATCGGCGTCGGCCCGGCGGGCGAGCGAGAGGAGATACTGCGCCTCGTTTCGCCAGGCCTTGAGCCAGTCGGGCCGCGTCGAGACGGGCCGGTAGATCAGTCCCTCGAGCCGGTAAAACTCGTCGCCAGATAAGCTCATGGTGTGGCCGGCAACCGGGCCAGCACCCGTAGCGGGCCGCCGCTCCCGCCGGCGATCTTCATCGGCAGGGCCGCAATGAAGGCCCCCTCGGTTGGCAGTCGCTCCAAGGCAGCGAGGTTCTCGAAGATCGGCACGTTCGCCCGGCAGAGCGCCACGTGCGCCCCGAAGAGCGTCGAAGGCCCGTGGTCGATGCTTGCCGTGTCGATGCCCACGGCCTTCACCCGCCGCTGCTCGACGAGCCACTTGGCTCCCTCCGGTGCCAGACCGGGAAAGCGTAGCAGCGACACCGCCTCTGCTCCCTGTGCGTCGGTGCCAAGATACGCCGCCCGATCGCCCCACTTCCCCGACCAGCCCGTCCGTAAGAGCACGATCACATCGACGATCTGTCGGCCATGCTGCCGCTCCCAGGCCACAAAGTCGTCAGGCGTGACCTCATACACGGGATTCGCGGCGCACTTTACGCGGACGTCGATCACCGCCGCCTCCCCCACCAGCCGCTCCAGCTCGATCTCGTCGGCCGTGTGCCGGCCCTCGGCAAAGTGGCGGGGAGCATCGAGGTGCGTGCCGCCGTGTTCCGCGGTTGTGAATCGGTTGGCGGCATAGTAGTAGCCCTTGGGAGTCGGTCCGTTCTTGCCCGGCTGAAACTGAAAGCCTTTCTCCGTGGGCCAGTAGATCGTGGCCGCGTCAAAGGCATGCGTGAGGTCGAGCCAGGTGCCCTGAGCGAACCGCGCCGCG
The DNA here is from genome assembly GCA_027622795.1 of Planctomycetota bacterium. Classification (GTDB taxonomy): domain Bacteria; phylum Planctomycetota; class Planctomycetia; order Pirellulales; family UBA1268; genus CACORA01. The sequence continues at coordinate 1,742 of JAQBZA010000188.1, forward strand.
CTGGGATCGGCCGCCATGGCCGCCGCCGCGACACTCATGGCCACGGCGATGAGCACTGACAGCTTCATTGGGTGAGGAAAAGAGTTGCGTCCCGTTTACCTGCCCGCCCATCCTACCTTGGGGCCCGCGGGAAACCATGACGGCTCGGCGGGCTGCCTACGGCCACACTTTCCCTCCATGGAGACCTACCGCCGGCTCGTCCTCACGACGCTTGGCACAGAGGGGTGACCGGGATTTTCAAAGCGGCGGCGCTGTACCGCGACGCCCCATAAACAGCGCGATCACAAACAACGCCAGAAACACCACGAAGAGCAGCCGGGCAACATCGGTCGCGGCTGCTGCAATGCCACCGAAACCGAACACCCCGGCAATGATGGCAACGATCAGAAACAAGATGGCCCACCGCAACATTGCAACGCCTCGTTCAACACAGCGAAGGCGTCCCGTTGCCGGAAAACACGTCATCCTGATGAGTGAGCATCAGACGACGTGTGCGTCGCCGGATCTCACGCTCCTACACTACGCGGAAGGCTCACGCGTCGACGGCAATCGCAAGAAAAAGGCCGGTAATTCGTGACATCGCAGGAAGACACTGCCCGTGGCGTCGCGTACGCGGCTTTTTCGTGGCTGCGTGCAGTGCCGTAATCCTGCGACCGGCTTTGCCCTTCAGCGTGGCACTGGGCAGGAAGTGTCCTGCATGCCGCTCGCGTGAAAACCGTGGTGAGGAGTACGCGATGTGATCCCGGCGAGGCCCGCGCTATCCTTTCGTCGCATGATGCCGGCTGCTTTCAGCGGATCCACGCGAACGTGATCCGCACGGACAACATCTTCGTCGTCCAACATGAGGTAAGCCCATGCCGCGCTCTTGGTGGCTGCTCAGTACAGCGGTTTTGGTGGCCTGCAATGGCTGCATGCAGGCCCCGGTCAAACACACGGTGCGCAAAGTCACGACCGAGGATGACCGTAGCGACACGGAAAAGGCTGTCGATACCGCCACTCGGGCTGCCGCGCAAGCCAAGGAGGATTTCGAGACTCGCCTCAAGGCCAGCCTCACGGAAATGGAGGAGGAAATCGAAAGGCTGCGTGAAAAAGGATACGCCCTGAAGGATGAGGCCAAGACACGCTGGAAAGAGAAGATGGCTGACCTCGAAGCCAAGCAGAAGGTAGCCCGCGACAAGTTGGATGAGGTGCGCAAATCCACTGCCGACGCATGGGTGCACGTGGAGAAGGGCGCACAGGCAGCGTGGGAGGACGTGCGAGAGGCTCTCCAGCAGGCCTCCAAAGAGTTCTGAACACGCAGCGATGCTCGTCGTCCATGCCGTCCACGGCCGCGGCCTTGGCGGGCGACCCGTGGCCGTTCAAAACCGCGATGCTCGACGGGTCGATCCCGAGGCGGTCGGCCGGCAGGGCGACGACGGCTGCCCAGAGCGTGAGTGCCGGCGCGACAACCAAAAGCTTTGATAGAAGTTCGGCCTGAGAAATCGTGCTGGGTGTGGCCATGGCTACCTCCCCGGGTCTGTGGCATTCGAAAGGCTTTGCCTCGGACAATCCTACGCAGTGACGCGCGGAGCCAGACCGCAGGATTGAGCGAATGCCCGCGGGCTGCTCAGATCCGGCGGCGCTTGCGCAGGAAGTGAGAGTCCGGGCAAGCGGACACGCGATGCCAGTGGTCCCCGGCGGCTTTTTAGCGGCGAGTCAGGGCGGGCATGGTGGCTGACTCGAAGCGGCGCGAATGGCGATGGTCTCGTATCGGTCGGTCACGTGCCATTGGCGAGGGCTTCCCAAAACTCAGCCTCGCCCGACACCGAGTTGTGGTCGGTGCCCTCGACAACTCGCAGCGCTGCCACGTCTGATTGGAAGGCCGCGACCAGTCGCTGCGTGTCAGCGAGCGGCACCAGTTCGTCGTGCGATGCAGCGATCAGGAGCGTCGGGCAGGTGACCTTGGGGGCATACCGCCACGACTCGTACGGATCCCGCAGCAGCAGGCCCATCGGCAGGAATGCGGCCACGCGTTTCGCAATGGAAAGGATGCTCTCGAAGGGCGTGATGAGCACGAGCCGCGACACGGGCTCCTCGGCAGCGAGTTGGATCGCGAGACTGCTGCCAAGGCTCCGGCCCACCGCCATGACGTCCGGATGCCGGTCGTGCACCATCCGAAAGAGGGCCCGGGCATCGTCGCGAAGCGCGTGCTCGGCCGGGCGACCGGTGCTGCCGCTGTAGCCGCGGTAATGCAGCGCATAGATCGCCCGGTCGGGAAACGCCGCTGCCAGCTCTGGCACCGTGAAGGCGACGTCCTCGGCGTTGCCCCCGAAATAGACGAGAGCCTTGGGGCCATCGTGCTCGCGTGCCGAGATCCGCAGCGTGGCGTCGGGCACCTCGAGCAGAACTGCTGCCGCGTGGGCCGGCGTCACCGGGGTCGGCATGTAGATGAACGACCGCTGGAAGATGAGAAACACGAGGCACAGCCCCGCGTAGACGCAAAGCGCGATCGTGAGCAGGCTCCAGAGCATGCGTCGGGTTCTCATTGACAGACTTCGGCGGATCGTGACTCAGGCGAATCGGTCCTGCACCACCACCTCAGGCAGCGGCAGCTGGCCGCCTTTTGGCATGGTGGGTTTCACCACCGCCGTTGATTGATCGTGGCAAACGTGTCCATGTAAACTGCATTCCTCACGCCAGGGAGTTAACCCGATGCCGTTGTACGAATATTCCTGTGAGAAGTGCAGCCGGAAAGTCGAGCTGCTCATTCGCGGTGACGAAAAGCCTGCATGCCCGCACTGCCAGAGCACCAAGCTCACAAAGCTTTTGAGTGTCGTCAGCGGCCATGTCGCTGACGGAAACGGGGATTCTGGCGCCGATGGCGGATGCGGCCGTCCGCAGTGTGGCATGGGTGGATGTGCGGGGCTCGGATGACCGACGTTCCGTGGATGGAGTGGTATCAGAGCCTGGCCAAGCCGTCGTGGACGCCCGCGCCGCGAACGATCGGCCTCATCTGGCAGATCCTCTATCCCGTCATCATCGTCACGTTCGGCTATGTGTTCGTGCAGGCCGGGCGAGGCCGGCTGCCGCTGCTTGTCGCCCTGCCGTTCGCCATCAACCTCGTGGCAAACCTGATCTTCACACCGATCCAGTTCGGCATGCGGAATCTGCCGCTGGCGGCGGTGGACATCCTCATTGTTTGGGCCACGATCGTGTGGATGATGCTGGCCGTCTGGCCGCACTACCGCTGGGTGGCTGCGGCCCAGGTGCCCTACTTCGTCTGGGTCTCGATCGCCACAGTGCTGCAGCTCTCGATCACGTGGATGAATCGTTAAAACGGCGGCGTGAATATTGCGAAGCCAAGCCGCCCCACCATGCCCGCGAATAGTCCCCTCCTGATAGGCGCAAATATCCCCGGGCGCAGACTGTTTCGACTGGCTCAAGAAAATCAGCACGGGCGTGTCGGGAGAGGCCGCCAAGGTTCATTGATCGGACTGGTTGGCGTCGTGTCGGGCAGAATATGCCGGTGGTTCCGGTTATTCCTGCTTTGACAGTTCGCATCGTTATTCGATTTCGCCCGGTCGATCCTCAAAGTTGGAAAAAATCACCTCGCCCGGGAGACGGCATACCATGAACGGTAACCGCAAAAAGACACGAAAAACATGGTTGGAGTTCGAAAGAGCGACAGGGTGGCTGCGGCTGCCGGCGATTCTTCTGGCCCTGGCAACGGCGGCATTTTCACCGGTTTCCGGGCGAGCCGACGAGTCGTGGGACTCGTTCCTCTCACGGTACGGCGCTGGAAAAAATGACCGTCAGTTCTATCTGGCTGGCATCGTCGGGGCCGATTTCGCCACCCTCGACAAGGTGACCGGCATGGAGACCACCGTGCCCAATCAGTCGATCTTCACCGCGGGCGGCGCGGCTGGCATCCGGTTTCTGCGAGAGAATGGCGGCTTACGGCTGGAGTTTGAGGGGCGGGGCCGTGATCAGGTGCTGAGCACAGTCGCCGATCCGGACATTGGCAGCTTCACGACCCAGGCCACGGATGGCTGGTCGGCCATGGTCAACGTGTGGCGCGACTACAAGCCTTTCGACAGCTTCGGGCTCTACGGTGGCGGCGGTATCGGTGGCGGTGGCTATCGTTCCGTGATCAGTGGAACGGAGCTTGCCCCACAGTACGCCACCGCCAACGATCGCGTGACGAACTTCGCCTGGCAGGCTGGCGGTGGCATCTTCTACGAGATCTCGCAGCGGGCCACCCTTGACCTCGGCTATCGGTTTTTCTCAATCAGTGAGTCGACCGCAACGGGAGAGTCGATCATCGGCGGGGGGCCGTTTACCTACCCCACCAACTTCGCAGCGAGCGAACTCCTGCTGACCCTCCGCATCTACGAGCCGTTTCGCGGCTGGCGGAAGCGGTAGTGGCGCGTGGAACGGCTCGGAAAACCAGCGGGAAAAAGATTCTCCGACCCGATCTTGGCGGTGCGTGAAAAGGCACCCTATAGTTAGAGGGTTTATAAGCCGATCGACCCTGATAGTTCTTATTATGCGCCGCCTTTTCCGCTCTCGCTCGTCTCGCTTCGCTCGGCCCGTTGGGGCTCGTCGCATCCAGCATGATCAGGCGTCGGAAAGGGGCACGACATCGAGGTTTTGGCCGTGTCCCGGGCGACCTGATCTGGTGCCGCTGTTAACCGTCTTGGTACTGTCGGCGTATTAGTTCGAACTTACTGGGAATCTCAACGGTCGAAGTCCCCCCAAGATTCTCCCGCTCGCGGGACCGAGTATTCAATGACTTTCACACCACTCCGTACCCCTCAAAAACTCACGCGGTCACAGCGCTGCCAACAACGACGCGCCACCAAGCCGGCCCCACTGCAGGTAGAAACGCTCGAATCC
>JAQBZA010000189.1 GCA_027622795.1 Planctomycetota bacterium
TTTCCTTCCAGATGTCGTACGCCTCCTGATGGCAGTCGGCACAGGCGGCGCTGCCGGCGAATCGGCGGCCGGTGGGATGCCGGATCGCCTGCAGGCCAAGCCCGTCAAGTCCGAGTGATTCCAATTGGCTCTGGTAGGCCGCCAGCAGTTTCATCATGTCGGCTGATTCACCCCAGCGGGCATCCAGGGGCACCCGCTGCGAACGCAGCCTCGGCTCATCGGCAAACAAGCCGATCGCGACCGCAAACATTCCCTTGTGGCCAAGCTCAACGAACTTTGCCTTGGTTGGTAGCGTTGGCAGCGTGGCCGCCGGCTCATCGGCGCCCCCGGCCGTCACGACGATATCGAACTGCGGGAACTGTTCGGCATATTGCTTCGTCTCGGCGGGAGACGCCCACGAGAGCAGAATCTGGTGAGTGCAGCCCGCAGCAGCGAGTTCGCCTGTCACCGCCGCGAGGGCCTTGGCCGCTGGCACCACCTCGATCGCGTCATTGCGAATGCGGGCGGCTTCTTCATCACCCAGCACCGTTGTCACCCCGATCTTCATGCCCCCGGTGTCGATTACGCGAAACCGCGGGGTGATGTTGGCATCGAGCCCGAGCAGGCCGACATTGGCGCTCACGAATGGCGTTGGCCGGTCACCCACTGGCGCGACGGCCGCCACGAGTTCCTCGGCAGGCAGCCGCAGGTCGCCGGGGCCGAAGCCGACCGCGGCGTAGCCCATCTGCCGCAGGCCGTCGGCGATTGACTGAAACTTGATCTCGGTCTGCCGGCCAAACCGCTTTACTTGGTTGCCCAGATCAACAGCCACCACGGGCCAGTCTGCCGCTGCCACCGCCCGGAAGAAGTTTTGCCTTCGACTCAGGCCTCCCTTCTGGTTTTCCTTGCCTGTGCAGCCGCAGGGCTCGATGTAGCCGTCGAGTTGGCCGGTGATCACCAGCAGGAGTTGGGGAGGACCCCATTCCTTGAAGACTGCCCCGTTTCGCTCCCGGAAGGTCGCGACGACGTCATCGGGAATGCCCACGGCGCGGTCAGGCGTGGCGGCCGCTGCCACGACGCCCACCCCTCCGCCGACAAGTGCAGCCACAAGCCCACCGATGATGCCGACGCCGTGGCATCGATTGTGAGTACAGAGGAAGCCAATCATGCTCAGATTCTAGCCATACCCAGAGGAGCGAGCGACCTCGATTTACGGGCCGATCACGACGCTCACCGGGAGGGAAACCGTAGGGGAATCGGGCAGGCCGGTGGTCAGCACGATGCGGCCCGAGGGGGCCTGCTCACTCCCCAGATGATTGGCCGTGGGGCTGCCGGGAGGAATCGTCACTGTCAGCGGAATTCTCAGCACCGCCCCAGTGCCGATCGGCTCTGCCTCCCCGACCTCGACCACGAGCGACGGCGGCACCACCTCGCTTACAACGGGCTGGACCCGCTCTCGGTCAGGCCCGCGGGCGGTGATAAAGAGCTTCGTGGAGAGCCCCGCGCGGCTCGAGATCTGACCGAGGATCAGCCGCTGCCGCGCCGCATCCCACTTCTGCCCGGCAAACGAGATGTCGCCGGCCACGCTCCCCTCGATCGGAACCTCGGCAGTGATTTCTGCGGGAATGCGAAACACCATCCGCACCGTCTGCCGCAGCGGGCCGATCGGCAGCCCCGGTTTCACGGCAACCGACACTCTGAACCCGCCGGTGGCCTCGGGCTCTGCGGCGATGTCGGCGGTAGAGAGCGGCTCGGAGGAAACTGTAAAGAACTCCTTCGTGCGGTCGTCAATTGCTGCGAGCGACTCGACCTGGGGCGGCTCGTCACCAAAGGTGAACACGGAAGTTGTGACGACGGCATCCGACTTCGTGGAGAGCTTGGGCAGTGCGATCATATCGGGCACCGCCTTCCATGTCGGCACCACGGTGCCTTCGATGACGAAGGCGATCTCGGGGCGGCGGGGATCATTGGTGAGGACGGTCGCCTGCTGGCGAAATGGCCCCCCGGGCCCCTTCCCTGTCCACTGGATGCTGACGGTCGTCTCGCCGCCGGGGGGAATGGTTCGCTTGGCGGTCGCTTCGGCTGTTCCATCTCCACCTTCGGTTGACGGGCCAAGGTCGCTCACCGTGCAGGTGCAGCTGGTGGCACCCCGGGTGAGCACGAGTGCCGCTGTTCCGGAGTTGCGGATCACGAAGGCATGCTGCCCCTTTTCGCCGGAGCCGACCGAGCCGAAGCGATGCGTCGTCTCTGGTACGTCGGCCTGCGGCGTCGGCGCGTCGCTGGGCGTGTCAACCGCCAGAAAGTCGCCCACCCGCCACGGCCGCAGCGTCGCCTCAAGGGCGGCCGAGCCCGCACCGATCGCCACACCGGCAATCAGCGCTACCCCCGCGACGGTCCATCCACCTACCCTGCTCATGCCTCCTTGTTCTACCAAAAAAATGTTTGAATGGCTGCTTACTGGGTGGGGGCTCGGGGTTGCCCGTGCCACGTCGCCGGACGTTCGCTCAGCGACCAATCCGCCTCTGGCGGATCGGTGCCCGCCTGCCCTTCGCTCACTCGGAGGAAACCTCGCTTTCGGCATCCTGCCTGCGCTCGGTTTCCTACGCCGGCTCAGTGGCCCGGGCAACCCCTCGCGGGCCGCCTTGTTAGTACGCCCTCGCGAGCACGCTGCGGCCAGTCACGGGCTTGCCGGTCACAATGCAGGTGCCGGGGGCGTCGTTGCCCTCCATCGGAATGCACCGCACGGTCACCTTGAGCGGGTCGAGCATGGCCGTCACGGCCGGATCGTCGGCCACTGGCACCCAGGCGAAGCCGGCGCGGCTGGAATCCCGTTCACCGGTGGTGAAGTAGTCGATCACGGCGGCCGAACTGTCGAGATGCTCGGTGCGAGCATCGCGAAATGCCCGGGCTTTTTCGAAGAGGCCCTGCTGGATGTCCTCGAGGATCGCCGGCACCCGCGCCGCGAACTCGCCCAGCGGCACCGCCTCCCGCTCCTTGGGGCCGCGGTCGCGACGGGAGAGGCTGACCGTGCCTGCCGCGAGGTCGCGGGTGCCGATCTCGACGCGGAGCGGCACGCCCTGCTTGATGTGCTGCCACACCTTGTCGCCCCCGCGGATATCGCGGGCGTCGATCATGGACCGCACCGGTTCCTCGGCAAATGTCTGCGTGCGGAGTTCCCTCTCGAGCATGCGGCAGGCATCGAGCACCTGTGATCGCTCCTCGTCGCTGCGGGCGATCGGGAGGAACACGACATGCTGGGGGGCGATCCGCGGTGGCAGCACGAGGCCGTCATCGTCGGAGTGGGTCATGATCACCGCGCCGATAAGCCGCGTGGACACGCCCCACGAGGTTGTCCAGCAGAATTCCTCGACGCCAGCGGAATTTTGAAACTTGATCCCCTGACCCTTGGCGAAGTTTTGCCCGAGGAAGTGCGACGTGCCGGCCTGGAGGGCTTTGCCGTCCTGCATCATCGCCTCGATTGAGAAGGTGTCGACGGCTCCGGGAAACCGCTCTCCAGAAGGCTTCGGGCCCTTGACGACGGGCATCGCCAGATCCCGCTCGGCAAACGTCGCGTAGACATCGATCATCCGCAGCGTTTCTTCGATCGCCTCCTCACGGGTGGCGTGTGCGGTGTGGCCCTCCTGCCAGAGGAACTCCGTCGTACGCAAGAAGACTCGCGGCCGCATCTCCCAGCGGACGACGTTCGCCCACTGGTTGATGAGCACCGGGAGATCCCGCCACGACTGGATCCACTTTGCGTACATGGCGCCGATGATCGTTTCGCTCGTTGGTCGCACGACCAGCGGCTCCTCGAGTTTGCCGGTGGGAATCAGCTTGCCGTCGGGGCTCAATTCGAGGCGGTGGTGGGTTACCACGGCGCACTCTTTTGCAAAGCCTTCGACGTGCTTCGCCTCCTGCTCCAGGCAGGAGACGGGGATGAAGAGCGGGAAGTAGGCATTCTGATGGCCCGTCGCCTTGAACATGCCATCGAGGATCCCCTGCATCCGCTCCCAGATCGCGTAGCCATGGGGCTTGATCACCATGCAGCCCCGCACCGGCGACTGCTCGGCCAGCTCTGCCGCCCGCACAACCTGTTGATACCACTCGGGATAGTCCTCGGCACGGGTCGGGGAAATGGCGGTAGCGGGCATGGAGATCTCCGAATGGTGACGGTCTCGTGAGTCGAAAGAGTGGGCGAATGAATCGCGGGATTGTAGTCGTTCGCTTGTGAGTCGTGGGGACGGAGCCGTAGACTCTGTTGACAATGTCGACCGCCTCCCCCTCCCGACGTGATGGCCTGCCCCCGGGGCCATCCTTGACGCCCTTTCCCTCGCGGGCATCGGGGCGGAAATTCGTCACCGAACTGCCGGCGCAGGGGCCGATCGACCAGGTGTTTCTGGCGACGCGGAAGCAGCTGCGGCCCAATCGCCATGGCCAGCTCTACCTGCAGGTGGAATTGGCCGACCGCTCCGGCTCGATCACCGGCCGCATGTGGAATGCCTCGGATTTTCACCTTGAGGCCTTCGACGACGGCGACTTCGTTCACGTCGAGGGAACGACGCAGGTCTACTCGGGCAACCTCCAGATCATCATCACGGCGATCACACGCGCTGATCCGCGGTCGATCGATGAATCAGAGTTTCGGGTGCTCGCCCCCGATGCGATCACCGTGCTGCGGGGTGAATTGGCGGCCATCCTCGCCACGGTGCAGGCTCCCGCGCTGGCGGCCCTCGTGGCCGAAACGCTTGCCGATGAGACCCTGATGGCGGCCTTGGCCCGCAGCCCCGCGGGAGTGAAACAGCATCATGCCTATGCCGGCGGCCTGCTCGAGCATGTTGTCTCCCTGCTGCGGATCGCCGACCGCGTCGCGCCGCTGTATGCCGATCTCGATCGCGACCTGCTACTCGTCGGCGTGTTGTTTCATGATCTTGGCAAGACCGTCGAGCTGGAGAGCGAGCGGGGTTTTTCGTACACCGACGCCGGCCAGTTGCTTGGCCATGTGCTGCTCGGGCTCGAGATTGTCGAGGAGAAGATCACCGCTGTCGAACGGCAAACTGGTACGCCGTTTGACGAGGAGATGGCGACGCGGATCAAGCACATGGTGGCCAGCCATCACGGCGAATACGAGTTTGGCGCGCCGAAGCTGCCGATGACCCTCGAGGCGGTCGCCCTCCATCACATCGATCAGCTCGATGCCCGCATGGCGGCCACGACCCAGCTGCTCCGCAACGAGGCCGCCCTCGACGGCGGCTGGACGCAGTATCACGCCAACCTGGGCCGCAAGTTTTTCAAAGGGCGGGAACGGGCATGACCCGCCAGCGGCCCAAGCCACCGAAGGCTGCGAAGCAGCGTTCTCCTGCCGATTCCGTCATCGGTGTGTTCAAGCGGGCGGCGGGCGGCTACGGCTTCGTGCGGCCTGAGGGGGCGGCTCCGGGGGATCGCACGGGCGATATTCACATCGCGGCGCATGCCCAGCTCGACGCCGTGTCGGGAGACACGGTGCGGGTGCAACTCGCCCGAGGTCGCGATACGCGACGCCCCGGGCCGGCCGGCGAGATCGTGGAGGTGGTGACGCGGCGGACCACCCGCTTCGTCGGCCGCTACTACGAGGCGGCCAACGCCGGCTGGGTGCGGGTTGATGGCACCGTGTTTGCGAAGCCGGTCGCCGTGGGCGATCCCGGCGCCAAGGGCGTGCAGGAAAACGACAAGGTCGTGGTGGAGATGGTCCGCTTTCCGCGGCACGGCCGCGATGGCGAGGGCGTGATTGTCGAGGTGCTTGGCGCTGCGGGAGATCCGGGCGTCGATACGCTCACCATCATCAACGAGTTCGGCCTGCCGGGGCCGTTTCCGGATGCGGTGCTCGACGATGCTCGTCGGCAGGCGGCCCGCTTCACTGAAGACGTGGCCGACGATCGCCGTGATCTGACCGGCGCGGTGGTGATCACGATCGATCCGGTCGATGCCCGCGACTTTGACGATGCGATTTCGCTTGAGCGGATCGAACGGGGCCACTGGATGCTGGGCGTCCACATCGCCGATGTCAGCCACTTCGTTCGCGAGGGCTCCCCGCTCGATCAGGAGGCGGCCGCCCGTGGCACGAGCGTGTATCTGCCCGATCGCGTGATCCCGATGCTCCCTGAGATCGTCTCCAATAATCTTGCCAGCCTACAGCCGGAGCGGATTCGCTATGCCCGCACCTGCTGGATCGAATTCTCACCGGAAGGGATCCCGATCGATGCCTCCGTGGAGCGATCGGCCATCAAGAGCCGACGCCGGTTTACCTACGAGGAGGTGGATCTCTTTCTCGCCGATCCGGATACGCAGGACGTGGAGATGCCGGCCGCCGTGCGGTCGCTGCTCGGCCGCATGCGCGACCTCGCCCGGCTGCTCCGCAGTCGCCGCATGGCCCGCGGGTCGCTGGAGCTGGTGATGCCGGAGGTGAAGATCGATCTCGATCGCGCCGGGCGGGTGAGCGGGGCCCACATCGTGGAGAACACCGAGAGCCACCAGATCATCGAAGAATTCATGCTGGCGGCCAACGAGGCGGTGGCCCGGATGCTGGCGGCCAGCGGGGGGGGCTTTCTGCGGCGGATCCATGCCGCGCCCGACCCGCGGAAGCTGCGGCAGCT
>JAQBZA010000190.1 GCA_027622795.1 Planctomycetota bacterium
TGGCAGCTGTACCACTGATCGAGGCTGCGGGTGGCATCGTAAAAAATCACCTCGCCGGCTCGGGCCAATCGTTGGTTCTCAGTGGGCGTGGACGGCATGGACAGGGCGTGGGTCCGGATGACCTTCGTCTCGGTGATGTCGACTTCCTGAATGCTGTCGAGCAGGGCGTTTGCGACAAGGACCCGCCGACCATCCGGCGTGAGTGAGATTCCCAGGGGGCGACCGCCGACATCGATGCGGGTGAAGCGGGTGGCGTCACGAGCCAGATCCCGGTTCATGACCTCGCTGCCGCTGATCTGTGTCCACGGCAGATCGCTCGCCGACAGACGGAGCACCTCGTGGGTGCCACCGGCGGAGATGAGGAGGTGGCCGGAGGGGGTCACGGCAAGGCCGTAGACATCTCCCACGGCACGGCCGGGCACGTCGAGCGTGAGCCCTGCGAGTTGCCCGGTGGCGATGCGGAGGCAGCCGATTCGGCTGCCTGTCACCCAGCCGCGACGAATGTTCCCTGGCGATGGATGACTGCCACCGTCGTAGGTAAACGTAAAATAGAGATCGCGACCATCTGGGCTGAAGGCGACGTGGCCAGGATTGAAGCCCTGGAAGGGATGCCGCGAGAGCACCTGAGCCGTCGCGGCGTCGATGAGCGCAAGCTGCATCGGACTGGCGCACATCACACCGACCAAACGGTCATCAGGAGAGACGGCGACCGCCGCCGGTCGCGGGCCAACGTCGATGAGCCCCAGCACGGCAAGCGAACCGGTGTCAACCGCGGCGATCTGTCCTGCGGCCGACAAGGCCACGAAGGCCCGGCTGCCGTCGGCGGTCGTGGCGACTGCCCATGGTTCATATCCCAGCCGCACCCGACCCCGTTCGACGAGACGATCGTGGTCGACGTCGATGCGGAGCAGGGTTCCTCCCTCGCGCGTGACCACGACGAATTGCTGGTCACGGATGCGGGCAACGGCCACTGCCCGCCGATGGTCAGGGCATCGACCAGCTTGCTCTCCACACGGTCGACAAGCGTGATCGTTCCCGCTGCGTTGGCGACTACGAGCCAGCGATCGTCCGCCGACGCGGCGACGTCGACCGGCCGCGGATAGGCATCGGGCCGCTCAGAGGCGACCCCCGTCTGAACGCCGACTGCCCAGGCCAATGTGATTGCGCACCAGGCAATGTGGCTCGACCTTCTCCTACCGCCCCGTGTGGACGAACCGAGAGGCTGCAATGCGGAGGTCATCATGTCACCCTAGAAATGATCACAGAACGTCGAACGAATGACCATGTTATAGTGCGACAACCAGCCTACGGAAAACACTGCCATGACCGTCACGCGACGTTGCTTTCTCATCTCCGGCGCGGCCCTCGCAGCGGGGCGATCTGTCCCGATCTCCGCGGCGGCCGACCGCCAGCCCAAGATTCGGCTGGGCTACGATAACTTCGCGGTGCGGGCGATGAAGTGGAACGCCCGCCAGCTCATTGACCATGCCGTCACGCTCGGCTGTGGGTCGGTCTTTATTACCGATTTCGGTCCCTTCGAGGGACGGTTCGATGATGCCGCCTTGGGTGAACTGCGGCGGTATGCCGCGGACAAGGGTGTGGCGATCGTGCTCGGCTCGTGGAGCATCTGCCCCACCTCGAAGACGTTCAAGGCCGCCTGGGGCACGGCCGCGGAGCATCTGGCGCTGGGCATCCGCATGGCACGGGCTCTTGGATCACCGGCATTCCGGGTGATCCTCGGCAACCAATCCGACCGGCTCACCGATGGTGGTATTGAGGCTCGGATCGCCGACACGGTGGCGGTGCTCAAGGCGGCGCGGAGCCGGGCAGTCGATGCCGGAGTGAAGATCGCCGTGGAAAACCATGCTGGCGACATGCAGTCGCGGGAACTGAAGCAGCTTGTCGAGGAGGCGGGGCCGGATTTTGTGGGCGTGAATTTCGACTCGGGCAATGCCTGCTGGACGCTCGAGGATCCGGTGCGGGCATTGGCCACCCTAGCGCCGCATGTGCTCACCACGAGCCTGCGGGACACGATGGCCTGGGAGTCAGAGGAGGGCGTCACCGCCCAGTGGACCGCGATGGGAGAGGGGTGTGTCGATCTTCCTGCATTCTTTGATCTCTTTGCCACGCAGTGCCCGGGCGTCACGGTACACATCGAGACAATTTCGGGGTTTCCGCGGACGTTTCCGATTTACCGCGACGACTTCTGGCGGCAGTTCCCTGCGGCGCGGGCGGAAGATTTGGCGGCATTTCTCGCCGTCGTGAAGCGCGGCCGGTCGATCCCTCCATTCAAGCCGCCACAAGAAGGCAAGGCCGAGGCTGAGCAACGGTATCAACTCGCCGAACTCGACCGCAGCATCCGATACTGCAAGGACGTGCTTGGCCTGGGCGGGTGACACTCTGCGCATGCCGACCTTACGAACTCGGTCGACGATAAGCCGGGCTGCTCACAGGGTGTCATCAGCGGGTCAGGGGCTGGGACGGTTGGCTACTTGCCCGTCTCGACGGCGATCACGAGATCTTTGGTCGGCCCCGTGATTTCGACCGCGTAGGGTTCTCCCTTGTCGTCACCGTGCTGGGCCAGCACGGCCCGCTGGGCCGGCGTCGGTTTTTGCCCCTCCGCCTCCGGGTACCAAGAAAATGTCACATGGTGCTTGCCGGGAAGTACCCCGACGACATCCTTGCTGTAGCGGAGTTCGAAGCGACCGTCGGCGTCAGTAAAGCCGGTGCTGGGTCGCTCACCTGTCACTGGGCTGAATTGCACCGTGAGCCCGCTCGCGGGCGCGCCGTCGCCGAGCACAGTGCCATTCAGCGTGACGGCTCCGACATTCGGCCCACACCCGCTCAGCAGGCAGAGGATTGGCAGGGCGAGGAGGCCACAGAATTGTCTCGGCATGATCAGTTCCTATTTATCAATGATGGCGGTTTCGCCACCGGCACGGGTGTAGGTGTTTTGGTAGACCGTGATGTTCACGTCTTCATTCACGAACCGTACGCTCGCATCAGCCAACACGGCACTCAAACCACCGGGATGGTGGCTCCGGGCGAAGCGGTGGCGATTTCCGCTGACGAGCGCATTCGGTGCATAGGCGCCGGTTGCATAGCCTGACGAGGCATGATTCACAAAAAGAAATTCATTCGATCCTCGCGAGTAGCGAGTGCCGTCGGCTTCAAACCAGGAATGTGCATCCTCGAGAAGCATGAACGTATTGGAGGTGCCGTCGGTAATGTCCTTCATTTCCGTTGCGCTATTTCGCCAAAAGAGCCCGTTTGCCGTGGTCACGCGTTCGGGGCAGCAGCTGAATGTCCCCATCGAGGCGACGGAGTAGTCCTTGTGGTTGGCAGTGAGCTTCGGAGCCGACGGACAACTCAATGTGTTTGGCATTGAGTCTGCGGCGGTTTGGTTGGCGGCATCACCGACCGCACCGCCGTGATAGGAATCGATCCCACCGATCGACGCATACGATCGCCTGGTGAAATCGATCGCGTCGTAGATGCCCTGCTCTTCCATCTGCGGAAGCAGAAACGCCACCCAACTGTGCTGACCGCAGTAATAAAAGTTTCCCGCAAAATGACACGCTCCAGGGAAGGAGTTCTCTCCCTTGCTTCCCGGCGGAAACTTTTTGTTCGCGCTCTCGTAATTGTGCATGGCAAGGCCGAGTTGTCGCATGTTGTTGCTGCAGGCGGACCGCCGGCCGGCCTCGCGGGCGGCCTGCACGGCTGGCAGGAGGAGGCCGATCAGGACGCCGATGATGGCGATCACGACGAGCAACTCGACCAGCGTAAAGGCCGACCAACGCCCACGCCGCTGCGTTGGCCGAGAGACGAACAACTTCTTAAACATGATCGCCGGCTGATTCATCGCAATCTCCTTTAGGTGAGGCGGCGAAAAATGAGTACATAAAAATCGTCGCGACCTGTTGTTCCCCAACAATCACTGAATAATAGGTTCCGGAAACTGTCGCCGCAACCGGTTTTCGTCGGGAATGTCACGGAGGGAGTGGGGAGGAGACACTGGTGGCAACCGCACGACGCAACGCCAGCCGGGTGATCACATGAATCAGGAAGCCGACCGGGCCGGCGAGGAATGTGAGCACGAGCGCGACGGTCCGCAGCGGCCATGGGATCAGCAGCCGCACGGCATCGCGGGCGATCCAACTGCCCACGACCATGTCGAAGCAGAGATAGTGTGTCCAGGCGGCAGCGAAGACCCAGTCGTCGGCGAAGATCGCCCGCAGGCCGGTCATCGTCATCACGTCGCCGGGTGGCGGGCCATTCTGGGTGAGCTTCCAGCCGATCACCCCCGCGTAGCCGGCGGCAAGGATCGCCGGCACGACGATCCCACAGAGCAGATGCGAGACGACCCGGCGGTCGGGAAAAAGCACCAGCGCGATCCAGGCCAGCAGGGCGACAGTGTTGGTAATCTCAAAAAAGCGCTGCGCTGGCTCCATGGCTCAGTCCGGTCCTTTCTCGTGCAGCGGTGCGTGGCGAAGTGATTCAGGCAGGTCGTTCCCGGCCTCAATGAACGAGACAAGGTCGTTGATCTCGTCACGAGTGAGCACGTTGAGCAGGCCGGCCGGCATGGCCGACACCGTGCTCGGCACCTGCTCGTCGATCTCGCCCTTCTTCATCACGGTGACCTGATCCGGCGTGAGCAGGTTGGTGGCCACGCGATAGGCGTCGGGCGTCTCTTCAAGCACCACGCCCGATACGATCCGGCCACTGTCGAGCACGAACTGCATCGTGCGATACTTTTCGTGGATCGACTTTGACGGCTCAAGCATCTGCTCGAGAAGGTCGCGGCCCCGATACTTCTTCACGCTTTCGGCCAGGTTCGGGCCCAGGTTCACGCCATGTCCGGCAGCGACATGGCACTGCGTGCACTGCGCCTTCGCGAAGGCATGCATGCCCCGTGTGAGGGCCGCCTCGTCACCGGAGGTGCTCACGCTGGGAAAGTCGTCGAGTGTCCAGGCCTTTACAATCGTCGGCTGGCAGGCGGCCAACAGTTCCTCGATCTCGGCTGCGTCCTTGGCCACCACCATCTGCCCGTTCATCACGATCCAGTGGCCGGGGAACGTGCAGACGTACGGATAGACGCCCGGCTCCGATGGGGCGGTGAACCGCAGCACGTGGGCCTGCGCCTTGCGGGTGGGGCCGATCATTGGCGTCGCCGCGATGATCAGCTCGTGCTTGGATTCAGGGATGAAGTCGCCGGAGGCATTTTTTGGATCCTTCGCCATGTCGTTGGCCGCCATTCCCACCTCGGCGAGGGCTCCCGGCCTCACGACCACGAGGTTGTGATCGGTGGCGTCGGGATTTGTGAAGACGAGCTTCACCGGCTGGCCTGGCAGCACGGCAAACTGTCGTGTCGTGAACAGCATTCGCTCTGGCTCGCAGGAGATCCGCACTTCGCTCACGCCCGGCTGCTGGTCAAACTTTCGTTCCGCGGCGGTTGGCTTGGGCTCGGTGATCTTCAGGCTTCGCTGAGTGCGTCTGAGAATCCCAGGCACCGGCGAGCGAGGATCGCGTTCCCAGTGACGGCGAAGCGTGTGCGATTCAAGCGCACAGGTTGCCGCGTAGGCAAGATGGCCGGCCAGCGGACGACGGCAGATTTCAAGCACGGCATCGAGCGCCGCCTTTGTGCCGATCCAGCTGGCTGTGATCGCCGCCTCCAGGCGGACAAGCCCCGCGGCATCGGTGGCGGCTCGCATCAGGAGTTCGTCATGATCCGGTATCGCATCGTGCCAGAACCGCAGCTGGCGAATCGCCGCGGCGCGGGCGTGATGGTCTGACGAGCCAGCCAGATCAAGGAGCAGGCTCGGCTGTGGCTGGCCAAGCGTGGACAGCGCCCACATGGCCTCGGCCTTGTTTCGCAGATGGCGGGAGTCGGCTGGGTCGAGTCCCGTGGCCCATGTCTCGACGGCTGCGACCGCGGCCTGACGATCGCGGAGGGCGAGTTCGCGGGTGGCGAGATAGCGGACACGAAATTCCGCATGGCTCAGGAGTTCAGTCAGCGCGGCTTCGCTCGCATTGGCAATCGCCGGCAGCGCGACAGGCGAATGCCCCTTCGGCACGATCCGCCAGATGCGGCCTGACTCACGGTCGCGGCGGGTATCGCGGAGCGAGTATTGCGCATGGCCCTTCACCGGGTTGTGCCAGTCGACCACGAACAGATCCCCTCGGGGACCGAAGTGGCAGTCGACCGGGATGAAACTCAGGTTGGTGGAGAAGAGCAGGTCGCCGACATACTGCTCGTTGTAGCCGGAGTCGGTCTCGAGCCAGTTGTGGATCTCGAGGCGGTTGGTCGGCTTGTAGCGGGCCTTGATGAAGCCTCCCTGAAGGGCCTCAGGAAAGCCCGATGCATCCACGAAGGCCTGACCGCAGGTGCCCGAATAGGCCTGCAGTCCGGTGGGCGGTCGATGCTGCTGCGGGTAGGGCGGGTCGAGGGAGTGAAACGCCTCCGCGAAGATCGGGTGGCTGGCCACATGGTTACCCCAGGGATCGTAGGTCACGCCCCACGGATTGGTGCTCGGAT
>JAQBZA010000191.1 GCA_027622795.1 Planctomycetota bacterium
GTGGACGGTCGGAGGCCCGTCAGAACACTCGTCCGTGACGGATTGCAGAGCGGGGCCTGACAATGCGCGTTGGTAAACGTCGTGCCACGGGCTGCGAGGGCATCGATGTGGGGCGTTTTGGCAAGCGGATGGCCACCGAGGTGTCCAATCCAATCGTTCTGATCATCGATGGCGATGAAGAGTACGTTGGGCCGCGGCTGAGCGGCGGCGATACCCGCGCTGAGCGCGTACCCGATCGCCACCGTTATCCAAATACCAGTTCGCAGCATGACGATGGTCGTTATGGTGATGCTTCTCATGACTTCAGTACAACGCTTCAATGCAACAGGGCCTACGTTTTGGATCACGAACTCACCACAGCGTCCGTTTATACTTACTGTGATCTCTCATTCAAAACACTTCACTCAACATACCAAGAATCGCCAGAAGAGCGCTGCGGGGCGCGACGACTGCCACAGGCAAGGGGCTTCCAGATGATGAAACCGGAGACGACTCCAAGCAACCGACCATTGTCGCGGCGGAGTTGGCTGGCTGCAGCGAGTGGCTCAGCCGCGGCGGTGGTGGCTGGGCACGGAACCGCGACTGAGCCGATCCGGCGGACCGGTCCACCCCGCCTCCGGCTCGGTATTGCAGCCTACAGTTTCCGTCAGTTTTTTCTGTGGAATCGGGGACGCCAGCAGCAGTCCGCTGATCCCAGCCGCACCCTGTCATTGGATACGTTCCTTGCGATGGCGGCAGACTGGGGCTGTGATGGCGCTGAACTGACAAGCTACTTTTTCGATCCGAACACCTCCGACACCGATATCGTGCGCCTGCGGCGGGCGGCATTCATCCGTGGCATCGCCATCAGCGGGAGTGCGGTCGGGAATAATTTCTCGCTTCCCGCGGGGCCTGAACGCAGCGCCGAAATCACCTTGGTGAAACACTGGATCGATTGGACGGCACTTCTCTCGGCGACTCACCTACGGGTATTCGCCGGCCCCGTCGCCCAGGGCGAGTCGGAGGACGAGGCGCGGAGAACGTGCGTGGCAGCCCTCGAAGAATGCTGTGATTATGCGGCATCACGGGGCGTGATGCTCGGTCTTGAGAATCATGGTGGCATTGTGGCCACCGCCGACGCGCTCCTCGACGTTGTCCGGGCAGTGCGAAGCCCGTGGCTCGGCATCAACCTTGACACCGGCAACTTTCACTCCGCTGACCTCTACACCGACCTGGCTCGTTGCGCACCCTACGCGATCAATGTGCAGTACAAGGTGGCCATCCGTCGACGGCCGAAAGGACCGGCCGAACCGGCTGATTCAGGCAGGGTGATCACCATCCTGCGCGACGCCGGATATCAGGGATTCATCTCGCTTGAATACGAAGAGGACGAGGATCCTTTTATCGCGGTGCCACGGCACCTCGCCGAGCTCCGCCGCCGCATTGCAGTCTGACGGCAACACCCGCCCCGTGGCAGACTGGGCTCCTGGGGTTGGCCACCGGTTGTGGTAGGCTGAAGACCATGCCGATGAGATCACGTTCTATGGAAGGGCGACATCGCTTCGTGGGGATTGAGTTCGTCGCTGTAGCATGCCCGCTGTAAGGACTTCGTATGAAACAAGCACCTGCCGTCACACGACGAACATTTTTGCACGATGCCACTCTGCTGGGTGGAACCACGGCCACCGCCGGGCTTGTCTCTCGAATTGGCAACACCGCGGATGCCGGAAAACCTCTCCGGGTGGCTGTTGTCGGCCTCGGTCGCGGCATGGGGCACATTCAGGCCTTGCTCAAGATTCCGGGGGTTGACATTGCGTATCTGGCGGAAGTTGATCCTCACCGTCTCGCCGCCGGAATGAAGGTCGTGACGTCAGCACAATCCTCGCCACCGGAAGGCATCGAGGACTTCCGGGCGGCCCTCGACGACACCACGCTCGACGCTGTCTTCCTTGCCCTCCCCAATTTCTGGCACACGCCTGCATCGCTTATGGCACTTCAGGCCGGAAAGCATGTGTATGTGGAAAAGCCTGGGAGTCAGAATCCTCGCGAGGCCGAAATGGTGGTGGCGGCTGCTCGGCGGTATGACCGACTCGTTCAGATGGGCAATCAGCGGCGGACATGGATGAAGGACGCGATCACGGCCCTGCATGGTGGAGCTATTGGCACCGTCCGCCACGGTCGATCCTTCTATTACAACGCCCGCAGAGCGGTCACCTCAGGCGACCGCAGGCTCCCGGCGGACATCGACCTCAACCTCTGGCAGGGGCCGGTGCCGGATGATCCCAACCCCGACCACGACCTCGGGAGAATAGTTCATTACGACTGGCACTGGTTTTGGCACTGGGGAAACGGCGAATTGGGAAACAACGGAGTCCACTTTCTTGACATCCTGCGGTGGGGGCTCCGGGCGGATCACCCGCTGCGAGTGACTTACACGGGGGGCCGCTACTGGCACGACGACCTGCAGGAGACGCCTGACACTGCAACGGCCACCTATGACTTCGGGCACGCCGCGTGCGAGTGGATCCAAAGCAGTTGTCATCCGCGACGTGCCGAAAAGACGCTCGCCGAGGTCATTTTTTATGGAGATGGGGGAACCATGGCAATTCACCGCGACGCGTGGGCTATCTACGACCAGTCGGGCAAGGAGGTATTCTCTGGGAAATCGAGTGTTGCCGGAGGTGGAGATCGTGCCCACATCGGGAATTTTATCGCGGCAATCCGCGGCGAAGCGGCGCTCAACAGTCCGATCGACGAGGGGCAGAAGAGTGCCATGCTTTGCCATCTGGGAAATATCGCCTATCGCACCGACACGGTGGTACGATGCGACCCGCAGTCCGGCAGTGTGATTGACAACCCGGCTGCCGAGCGGTTGTGGGGCCGACCCACGTATCGCGACGGCTGGAGCGTTCATGTGTGATCACAAGGCGAGCATTTCAATTTCGCATGAGTCTTTCGCATCTTTTCTGGGATCTCTCTGGTCAGACCATGTGCATCCATCGCTCCATGTTCATCGTGGCAGTCACGATCTCGTGGGTCATCCACGGCTCCAACGCTGCTGCCAAACCCCATCACCCATGCCTGCGGGATGGTGATCGTGTGATCCTTCTCGGTGACACGTTCATTGAACGCGAAGGAGACCGCGGCTTCATCGAGGCGGCGCTCGTGGCCACGCACCCAGATGCGGCGCTCACCATTCGCAATCTCGGCTGGAGCGGCGATACAGTCTGGGCCGAGTCCCGCGGTGTTTTTGATCCACCCGCCAAGGGCTACGCTCGGATGCTCGATCTCGTGAGGGACCTTGCCCCGACGGTGATCTTTATCGCGTACGGGCGAAACGAATCGTTCCGCGGGGCCGACGGCCTGGCGGCGTTCCGTGACCAACTCCGGACGCTGTGTGACGATCTTCAAACCGCCACCCGCAAGGAGATTGCCGAGGACGTAAGGCTGGTGCTGGTGACACCACATCCCTTCGAGGGTGCCGATGCCGTTCACCGTAACGCGGCACTCGCTCCCTATGCCGAGGTCATCCGCGAGACAGCGACAGCGCGCGAGGCGGGCCTTGTGGACCTATTTGCCGACCTCGCCGCGGCGCTCCCTCGCGACTGCCCCGCGACTGAGAATGGTGTTCACCTCTCCGACTCGGGGTATGCGGCGGCGGCGCAGGTTTTCGCTCAGACCTGTGGGCCGCGCGAACCTGATGATCTCGGCGACCTCGCCGCGAAGTTGGCTGCCATCCGCCCCCTCATCATCGAAAAAAATCGGCTGTTTTTCCACCGCTGGCGACCCGCCAATGAGACCTATATCTTCCTGTTTCGGAAGCACGAGCAGGGGAACAACGCCGTGGAAATTCCCCAATTCGATCCCCTTGTTGAGGCCGCCGAAGCGAAGGTTCGGGCGGCCGCGCGGCGGTTGCACTAAGGTGGCTCCAGCAACCGTCCCACCGCACCTTCCGGAGTTCCTGACAAGATGACTTCCATGCGTCTCCTTCTTGTCTGCTGCCTCATCGTGGTGCCGTTGCCGGTCTTCGCGCAGCGCGGCCTTACTGAGATCCCGCCACCCGATCCGGCAGCCGAACTCGCCGCGATGCAGGTCGCCGAGGGTTACGAGGTCGGTCTGTTTGCCGCGGATCCGCTCATCAGCAAGCCGCTCCAAATCAATTTCGACACGCGGGGACGACTGTGGGTTTCATCCTCGAGCGTCTATCCGCAGATCAGGCCCGGCGAGGTCGCGAACGACACCGTCACGATTCTTGAAGACCGTGACGGTGATGGGCGGGCCGATGCCCATACGACCTTTACGGACGGGCTTCTCATGCCGACGGCTGTCCTCCCCGATGATCGCGGTGGCGCATATGTCGCCAACAGTACCGAACTGTTGCATTGCCTCGACCTTGACGGGGACGGCCGCGCTGATGAACGGCGGGTGGTCCTATCGGGCTTTGGCGCCGAAGACACCCATCACATCATCCACACGTTTCGTCACGGACCGGATGCCCGTATTTACTTCAATCAGTCGATCTACATCCACAGCCACATCGAAACGCCCCGCGGAGTTCGGCGGCTCAATGGGGGTGGGATCTGGCGGTTTGAGCCCGCATCACTCGCGCTTGACGTGTTTGCCCGCGGGTGGGTCAACACCTGGGGCCATGTTTTTGACACGTGGGGCCGCTCACTCACGACAGATGGTGCAGGGGGCGAAGGCATCTATTACGCGTTCCCGGGGGCCGCCTATCAGGCAGCTACCGGGACGCCGCGCATTCTCCACGGCATGAATCCGGGCAGTCCGAAATACTGTGGACTCGAAGTCATCGACGGCCGTCATCTTCCCGATGACGCTCAGGGACTGCTCGTTACGAACGATTTCCGTGCAAACCGAGTTTGCCGGTTTCGTCTCAACGAGGCTGGCTCTGGCTTCGTGAGTGAAAAACTCCCTGACCTGATTCATTCCAGCCGCGTCACATTTCGACCGATTGATGTCAAGCTGGGGCCCGACGGGGCGCTCTACATCGCTGACTGGTACAACCCGATCATCCAGCACGGTGAGGTCGACTTTCGGGATCCGCGCCGCGACCGCGAGCATGGGAGAATCTGGCGGGTCACGGCCCGAGGAAGGCCGCTCGTACCCCGCGTTGACTTTACCAAACTCACGGTTGCAGAGTTGTTCGCCCACCTTGGATCCCCTGAGTCTTATGCGCGTGACATGGCTCGTCGTGAACTCTTTGCCCGCGGTGACGTGGTGCGATCGGAAGTGGATCGCTGGGCAGCACACATCGACCACGATGCTGTTGACTTTGAGCGGCTCAGGCTGGAGGCGCTCCGGCTGAAACAGGGATTCGATCGTGGCAGTGCTGGCGATGTCGACCTGCCACTTCTCAAGGGGGTGTTGGCTTCTCCCGACTCGCGGGCTCGGGCCGCGGCGGCGAGGATCGCAGCTGACTGGGCCAGACGGATCGATCATCCCGCCGAACTCCTGAGCGCGGCCGTGGATGATCCCGCTCCCCAGGTTCGGCTCGAGGCGGTGCGGGCATTGGCTTCCATCGGTGGGCAACGGGCAGCGGAACTGGCGTTCCACGCCGTTGATCACGACCGCGATGATGCCCTCGATTATTCCGTCTGGCTCGCTGCCCGCGAGTTGCGGAACGACTGGCTGCCCGCCGTCATCGCCGGCACCTTCGATGATGGCAACCGGCCGGGCCGTACGATCTTTGCCGTCCGAGCCGCCGAGGCCACTGAAGCTGTTCCAACCCTCGTCGAGATGGTTCACAAGGGCTCGCTTTCGGCGGCCGACCGGACCGCAGCAGTCGATGCCATCGCGGCACTCGGCAGCCCGTCCGACCTTCGGCTCGTCTTCGACATCGCGATGGCGCAAACGACGGCACCGTCTCAGGCCACCGGCTTGCTCGCGCTGCTGGTTGAGACTCAGGTTCGCCGTCGCGTTGCGCCTGCCGGTGATCTCACGGCCGTCACGGGGCTGGTGGAATCCGATGATGTGGCAGTAGCAACTGCGGCAATCGACGCCTGCGCAGCCTGGAGGCTGTCGGCTGCAATTCAACCGTTGACGGCAGTAGCCACTGAATCGCGCCGTTCCCCAGCAACGCGGCAGGCAGCGATTCGTGCCCTTGGTACCATGCCCGACGAATCGGCCCGGGCGGGTCTCGTGGACATCTCCAAGGCAGCGAATACAAGTGCCTTCGACCGCGCTGTCGCGATTGCGGCGCTGGTAGGGCGATGGCCGCAGGCTGCCACTTCACGGGCAGTCGTGTTTCTCGCCACCACCTCAGATGCACAGCCGCTCGAGACCGTCTACCGGGGCTTCCTCGCGGCCAAGGAAGGTGCACCGTTGCTGGCAGCGGCAATCGACGCCACTGGCGCCGCCCTGCCAGCCGCCTCGGTTCAGGCAGGCCTGCAGGCAATCAGTGCGGCGGGGCGGCCACAACCGGAGCTGCATGAGGCCCTTCTGAGGGCCGCCAGTCGGGTTGGTGATCCGACCGG
>JAQBZA010000192.1 GCA_027622795.1 Planctomycetota bacterium
TCCCGGTCGCCTTCTCAAGTTTCACGAACCCAGCGGCAGCCTGAACGAAAACGTAATCGCCAACGACGAGCGGACTGGAGACGAAACCATAGGCCGGTAGCGGACTTTTCACAGCCTCGACAAAGTTCACTCGCCACACTTCCCGGCCCGTCATCCGATCAAGAGCGCGTACATGTTCCGTCTGTTTGTCACGTGTTTCGGTGACAATGATGATGTTTCCGGCAAGCACGGGACCGGAATAACTGGGGCCGAGGGCGATCCGCCACCGTTCCTCAAGCCGCGTCTGATCGAGGCCATCGGGCCAGGGCTTCGCGGTGGCAGCGACAAAGCCGTCTCGACTGGGGCCGCGCCACTGATCCCAGAATTCATCTCCGACCGTAGCTTCACCGCCGAGAGAGATGATGCCAACCACCGACAGGAGACAGCGGATGAGGCGTTGTGAGGACCGGCGTCTCAAGGTGGCCTCAAGAGACTGGCCAGATAGGAATGGTCGAGTCATCATAATCCTTCCTGAGAAGTCGGTTTCAGAATCGGATCGCCGGCGATCGGCACGCTCCGACTGGCCGGTCAGCAACGGAGTTCGTACCGTGAAACGGGAAATCATGGGCGGAATTGATGAGGCAATGAAGCGCAGGCAGCGGTTGCTCGCCAGACTCGGCATCATGAGAGCTCGTGCAGGTCCATGACGACCGCGACGTCTTTCAGGCGTCGCCCGACGAGCTGCCCGACATCGACATCTACAGCCTCTGATGGCATTCCATGCCACGGTGCGGACGGCCCGCGAGAAGAGCGGTTTCAAGGCCGGTCTGCGCCAACGAGAAAAACCCGGCCTTGAGCGTGGATAGGAAGCTCCTCGGCACCTCCACGATCGGGTCGCATCCAGCCCGATCAGCTCCGGCGGTTGCTCCTCATGGTCCTCGCTGCTCGGCCGACGCTTGCCGAAGTGCCATTGGCCGACCTATCCGTTTAGTAACAGGTGAAGCTACGGGCCGGCGAGTTGCTCCCGCCAAATTGGTCGACTACACTCATCCAGCGTGGCATCGCCCCCTCCAGATTGAGGGAGCAGCCGGCGATCTCCGCGTCTTCCGCCTGAACACTTGCCTGGAATTTCCGCACGGAGTTGCCGACATGTTGTGTCTGCTGCGATTGATGGACAGCAAGTTTGCAGCGACGGTCAAGTCTCTCCAGGCGGCGCTGCGGCGTTACCTGGTTCGCACTTGCCGGTACCACTTTATTGAAGAGTGGCACATACCCGGCACGCGCGAGCAGGTGGCGGAAGTGATTCTGGACACGCACAAACTTTCCGGCTGGTGGGCGGCCACCTTTCGCAGTGTTTGCGTGACCGATCATGGGGCCGAGGACGGCACCGGCAAGGAGTTCCAGGCCGTTGTGCAGGGTTGGCTTCCCTACCGGCTGCAGATGACGTTCGTCATTACGGATGTAATTCTGCCGGAACGTTTCCAGGTGCAAGTGTCCGGAGATCTGGAAGGCACCGGCACGGCCCTGCTGGAGCAACAGGACGGCGTCGTCCGCCTGCACTTCGATTGGGATGTGCGCGTACGGCGGCGGCTGCTGCGCTCCATGTCGCCGGTGCTGAAGCCGCTGATCTGCACCAACTATCTGTGGAACATGAGCATCGGCCATCGCCGGATGGCTTGTGAAGTGATCCGGCGCAATCCTGATTGCGTTGCCTCGGCCGGCCGCGGCAGCCGATTCATTCCCCTTGTTGTTGGTGCCGCTGACTGATGCCGCCAGGCACGCTTCGTTCTTCGACCGCGCACCTTTAACCAGGGCTTGGTATGGTCGCAGGCAATGGTTCGCTGCTGAAACGGCTCCCCAGGTACGTGCTGCGGCAGCGCCGGTTGTTGGTCGTCGCCTGGCTCCTGGTATCCATCGCCGCGGCGACTCAACTGCCGAAACTGCGATTCGAAGACGATTACTACGGGCTGTTTCGTTCCCGCCGGGACGAGTACCGGAACCTCCAGCAACTGGGGCAGGCGGCCGGCCATGGCGACTGCGTGGTGGTGCTGGAATCGCCCGATGTGCTCGCGCGGCACTCGCTGGCGAAAGTGCGAGAGCTTCACACCGCGTTGCAGGATCTTCCGGAAGTGGCCCGTGTCGCTTCGCTGCATAGTTTGCGGCGACCGGTCCGTGTGGGACGCTATCTGCTCCCCATCTTTCCCAGCGAAGCGTCGGATGTCAGCGATGCACGGCTGGACAAAGCCCGGCAGGAGGCTCGCGCTCATCCGGCGTTCTACGCGCGGTTTGTGTCTCGCGATCAGCACACCACGTTGCTGCTGGTGAGGCTGCAGGAAGAGAACCGCAGCTTTACGCAAACTCACCGTGCCTTGACAGAAATCGAACAGGTGCTGGACCGGCTGACGCGGGATAGCGACCTGCAATTCGGCCTGACCGGCCTGCCGTTATTCCGTGTTGAGTCACAACTGCTGGTGCAGCGCGAAAACGCCAAGGTCACCGCACTGGCCGTCGTGCTGGCGACCGCCGTGGCCTGGCTGCTATTCCGCCGGATTGGGCATGTGGTCGTTGTGGTTCTGCCGGCGCAGGTAGGCATACTCTGGCTGCTGGGCTGCATGGGCTTCTTCGGATGCAGCCTGATCGCCATCAACATGGTGCTGCCGGCGCTGTTGCTGGTCATCGGGGTGACGGATGCCGTGCACCTGATGTTCCACTTTAGCCGCCTGCAGGCGGCCGGTGTCGCGCCTGCGCTGGCAGCGGCGCGCATGGTTCGAGACCTGGGCGGAGCCTGCTTCCTGACGTCGCTGACCACCGCGATCGGCTTCGGCTCGCTGGCCGTGTGCGAGGACCGCATGGTGCAGGAGTTCGGCCTGCTGGCAGCATTGGGGGTGGGCCTTACGTTCGTTTCGGTGATCACCCTCGTGCCGCTGCTGGCCGTCACGCCGCTGGGAACCGGCCTCCGGCGAAACCCGCCGGCGCAGCAACCGGCGCTCGGTTTCGTCGAGCACTGGCACTTTGGCGGCGGCTACTTCCGGTGGCTGGCCCGCCGGTCGCGATCCATCATCGGCATCGCGCTGGTGGCCGTACTGTTTCTCGGCTACCAGGCCCTGTCGCTGGTGCCGGACTGGACCTTCCTGGAAAGCTTGCCGGCCGTCTCCTCGGTGCATCAGGCCACTCGACGGTGCGAGCAGCAGTTTGGCGGTCTGCCGCTCTTGAACGTGTTGGTGCGCTGGCCGGCAGCGGCGGAACCCACGTCCCAGGAACTCGTCCAGGTGCTGGATGACGTCCATGGTGTGCTGGAGGACCACGCCTACGCTCACTCCCCCACTTCGCTGCTCACCGTGCTCCATTCGCTGCCAGGCAACGGCGACGAACTCGCCAGCCGGTTTCCGCAGCTCCAGCAGCTGCCGGCAGACGCCCTGGAGGAAGTCGTTCAATCGCCTGCGCGGCGCACGTTTGTCACGGCTCTGGTGCCCGATGCCGGGGCGGCCAGGCTGCAAGCGCCGCTCACGCAACTGGCGAACCGTCTGTCCGCCGTGGCACGGCAGCACCCCTCGTTTCAAATAGACCTGACCGGCTTCGCCTTCGTCACGACCAACCGCTCCTCGTCCATGATTGCAGAACTGGCGTGGAGCCTGGCCATTGCCGCTGGTGTCATCTTTGTGGTCATCAGCGTTGCCTATCGATCCATCGCGTTCGGGCTGTGCAGTGTGCTCCCCAACATCATTCCTTTGATCGCCGTAGCGGCTGCCATGGTGCTGCTGAAGAATCCGCTGCGGTACGATTCCGTGCTGGTCTTTAGCATCAGTCTGGGCATTGCCGTGGACGACACGATCCACTTTCTCAGCGGAGTCAGCTACTGGCGAGCGCGCGGCGCCAGCTGGCAGCAGGCAACCCAGCAAACCCTGGAGAAGGTCGGGCCGGTCCTGGTCACCACCACCATCATCATGCTCGCCGGTTTCGGCGCTGTAGCCACAGCCGGCATCCCCTCCATCCGCGCCTTCGGCACCTTCAGCTCCCTGGCTCTCCTCCTCGCCCTCGCCGGCGATGTCCTCGTCCTGCCCGCTCTGCTCCTGGCAACCCACCAGATCCCTTCATCCCCTATTGAGCTTTGAATAGTTCTTTCAAGGATCTACAGATCGAGTTCGGCCTGACGGAAGAAGGAACGGAGCAGCCGCTGCTCACGCCGGGTCTTCCTGAGTGCGTCCGAGACGGTCCTGCCAAGATGAAGAAGATCGTCGGGAATGAAGTTGGCCAAGCGGCTGTACTTCGTATGGCCCCAGACATGCTCGGTCGGATTGAGATCCGCCGAGTAGGGCGGAAGCCACTCGAACGCGAGTCGAGCAGGATACTTGACCAGCAGTCGCTTGGCCGCACTCCTGTGGGCTCAGAGCCGGTCGATGACCATCGTGATCGGTCCGCGAATCTTTCGCAGCAACCGTTCCACGAACAGCTCGAAGTCTTCGGTCGCGAGGTTGTGATCGAGCAGGTCGAACACAAGGCCGAGGCGACGACGTTGCGGAGAGACCGTAACCGCAGACACCGCGGTGAGCCGATCGTGACGATCGTAGCTCTTGAGGATCGGCGTTTGGCCGCGGGGAGCCCAGGTGCGGCGTACCGTGGGCTGGAGCATGAAGGCCGATTCGTCGGCAAAAACGATGGTTCGTCGACTACGCCGGGCGTTTTTTTATGCGGGCCCAATCCTGCTTCCGCCACGTCTGAACCGCTTCGGCATCCCGTTCCCGCGCCTGCCGTTCGGGCTTCTGCGCCGACCAGTTCAACCGTGTCATCACGTGCCAGACTCCCGACGGGTCGTACGACACATCGAACTTCCGCTCGATCAGTCGGAAGCGAAAATCCACGCAGCCGGGGGCGGGCGGCGTCATCGAGCTCGCGCCCTTTGAGTTCCTCGACCGGCTTAAGGATCTGATCCCGCAGCCGCGGAAGCACCGGCATCGTTATCACGGGGTGTTTGCGCCGAACCACCCGCTGCGCTCGGCCGTCACGGCGCTGGCGATCGGGAACATCGGCAAGCGGCGAGATGCCACGACCGGCGGGCATGGGGGTGACGGTCACGGTTCGGAAGGCTGTTGTGATGCGAAGCAAAAGCCCCGCTCGCACGACACATCCCGGATTGCCTGGGCGAAACTCATGGCGCGGTTGGGGGAGGAGTTTCCGCTCGAGTGCCCGAACTGCGGCGGCGACATCCGGCTGATCTCTTTCATCACGGAGCCAGGGACGATCCAGAAAATCCTCACGCATCTTGGCGAACCGCTCGAACCGCCGCCGATCTCGCCCGCTCGCGGGCCGCCCATCCGTCGGGCGAGGGTTGCGGAAGTGCCATTGACCGGGCTATCCTTCAGCCGCGAGCAGCGGCGAACGTATTTTTTTCATCGTCACGAAAGGTCTTCTCATGGTCCGTAACCATCGTTTCAGCCGCCTCACCACTTTGACCTCACTTGCTGTGCTCGTCGCCATCGGCGTTAGTGTTCGCTGCGGCACCGCCACAGCAACGCTCATCGCTTACGATCCGTTTAACCAGACTGCAGGTGCAATCAGTGGGACTGCGAGCACGTCGCCCGGCGTGTGGCCGACAGCTCAGACCTGGGGCGGTGTTGGAGGCACGGTGAACATCACGTCAGGATCGCTGAGCGTGCCCAGCGGGGTTGTCGGGTTATCAACCGATGGCAACAGAGCCGTTCTTGTAAACAACGCCACCAACCAAGTTGCTGCTTTCCGGGATTTTGGCACGACATACAACACGGCATCAGACACAGACCTCTGGTTTAGCTTTCTGTATCGGCCCACTGTTACAAGCGGGATCAACGAGGGCATTTCGCTCTTTAACGGCACGCAGGAGATGCTTTTCTTCGGCTCCGATGGAAATGGTGACCTTGTGATTCGAGCTGTACAAGGCCAATCCACAACGGCCTCGGACGCTAATAATCAGTTTGCAAACACACTTGTCGATGCAACCTCGAATCAGACATTCCAGATCGTGGCACGTATCCGCGGCACGACCGAGTACAAAATCTGGGTAGATCCCACGGGCTTTGATCACCTTCTCGGCGTTCCCACTGGCAGCAAAACAGCCTCACTCTTGACTGGGACGGGGCTGCAGACATTCAGTTTCAACAGAATCCGTCTCGGCGATGCCACAACGTCATCGACCGCGGGTAGTGCCGACTTCGATGAGTTTCGTATGGCCACAACCGCGGTCGAGGTGGTTCCCGAGCCATCCACCTGGGCGATGGCACTCGGCGGTGTGGCAGCATTCTTCTGGCGTCAATCGCGACGTAGCCGTCGGTCTCGCTGATGATCGCTGCTGGGGATCAATGCTCTCGATGCTGCCGACGTCACGTCGGGGCGTTGATCATGTGCCTGATCGTTTGGGGCACCCTGTCCACCGCACCCGCCCAGCCGCCTGGCACGGGCGGTCGTCAGCAGCATTCGGTACGGCAGACCTGGCCACAGG
>JAQBZA010000193.1 GCA_027622795.1 Planctomycetota bacterium
GATTTCACCGAGGATGACGAGTGGCCCGGTGTAATGCATGGCCAGTTCCACGGGATTCCACGAGCGGCCGCCATCGCCACTGTAGGCAGCGGCGAGATGCGAATCCTCGCTGTCGGCATAGTTCAGCGGGCAGCGCATGGCGAAGCACCACAGCACTTCCTGTCCCGGCGGATGGTAGAGCACGGCGTTGCAGTAGCCGAACTGCATCGCACCATGCCGCTGCTCGTGGTCGAAGATGGTGCTCGGGATGCTCCAGGAGTCGCCATCGTTGCTGGAAACAATGGCGTCGATGCTGCCCATGTCGGTCTTGCCCGCGATGCCTTTCTGATAAGCCACGACAAGGTGCTTCTCTTTCCATAAGGCGATGGTGGGCTGGCCAAGCAAGGAAGCTCGCGGCTCCTGGTCAGCAGTGCGGATGACACGCACGTCACGGACATCGCCGGTGGCTGGAACGTTGGTGACTTCGTCTTTGGCGTGCAGTGCGGCCAGCGGCGCGAGCAGCAGGGCGGTGAGGATGGTGAGTGTTGGCTTCAAGGGTGCCGTTCCGTGGTGGTTACTTGGGTTCCCTAGCTGAGGTCGCCCCGTCCGGCCCGCCGCGGTTCATGCCGAGTTGCTTGCTCTTCACGAGATTCTTCAGCGCAGCATCCTTGCTGACGAGCTTGCCGGCCTGCACGTCCTCCTCGCGGAAGCGGGCGAAGAGGATCTCTGCCGCACCGCCGCGGTCGCGATCGTAGTGGACGTAGATGTCGCCGTTCGGAGCCTGCGCGATGTCGGGATAGGAGACGGGGTGGCGCTCGTCCAGGAGCAGACTGCCAGACCATGTTTTTCCGTCGTCAGTCGAGAGGAAGGCGGTCAGATGCGAACGTCCTTTCCCCCAGTTCCACTCCTCGGTGCCGTCTTTGGGCTGCTGATCAAAAGCGGTGCCGTGCCGTATGAGCAGGAGATTGCCCGACTGGAGCCGACGGAACACGGCCTTGCTGTTGACATGGGGGAAAAAGGTCGTCTGCGGCTGCCAGGTCCTGCCGCCGTCGGTGGAAAAGCTCTGGAAAGCCTCCTTCATGCCGCGTGAGAGCATCCAGAGCGTGCCGTCCTGCTTCTCGACGACAGAGTGCTCGTTGAAGCAACTGTCCTTGAAAATGATGCCGCCGCGGTAGCGCCAGTGACCGCCCTCGTCGTCGGAGACGAAGACATTCGCACCACGCACCGAGTCCAGTTCGCGGTAGCAATCGGCAAACGGCTTGTCGATGTGCCAGCGTTCCCACAGCGACACGGGCAGGATCCATTCGCCGTTCTTGCGGACGATGGGTTTGTTCAATGACGCGCCGAAGCCGATGTAAATCGGCTCCATCCACACGGGCTTCTCCGCATCGGGATCGTCGCAGCGGACAAACCAGTTGCTGCAACTGCCGTCGAACATGCCGACGGACTGATGGAAGAACAGCCAGAGCCTCCCCTTTGGATCGCACCAGAAGGAGCCGAGCCGCGTGCCCATCTTCAAGCCCTGCGCCTGCGGGTCGATCACGAACACCGGATCACGCCACGACTTGCCCTGGTCATCGCTGTAGCTCGCCAGTATGTAGGCATTCGGTCCGTCCTGTCCGCCCGCCCAGCAGGTCCAGAGGCGTCCCTTGTGCGTGACCTCCATGCTCGCGGCCATCGCGAAGGGCAGATACTTCTGCCCATAGGCGGGCATCGGATCGAAGATGAGCTTCGGCGTGACGTGGATGCTGTTGAGAAGCTCCTGCGTGACTTTGACGGCGGGTTTCGTCGCGCTGGCAGGCTTGTCGAGCTTGTTCACCACCTGCTTCAGGCTCACGGAACCCGAGACGTTCTTGCCTGCGACCACGTCTTCCTCTTTGAACTTCGCCAGCAGTATCTCGCCCGCGCCACCGCGATCACGATCATAGGTGATCCAGATGAGGCCGTCCTTGTCCTGCACGCCGTCGGGATAGGACACGCCTTTTCGTTCATCGAGCAGCAGGCCGTCGTTCCATGTCTTGCCGTCGTCGGTGGAGAGCTGCGCGGTGAGATGGCTGCGACCGGTGAACTTGTAGTGATTCACGAGCAGCAGATGGCCCGAGGCAAGACGATGAATGAAGAAGCGCGAATGCGGAGTGGCGATCGTGGTCGGCCTTCCGGGCGTCCAAGTGCGGCCCTTGTCGGAGGAATGACTTTCCCACAACACCTTCTCGGTGCGAATGAGCATCCACAGACGGCCGTCCTTCAGCTCGACGATCATGTTTTCGAGGCCCGCCTTCTCCGTCTTCACCGCGCCATGCAGCTCCCAGGTCTTACCCTCATCAGTAGAGACCGCCGCGCCGAAAACTTGCTTCGGGTCGAATCCTGCCCAACCCGCCAACGGCTCCAGCGCATGCACCACCGGCAGGATCCACTCGCCAGTCGAGAGCACGGTCGCTTTGTTCATGCGGAAGCTGAAATGGCTATCGAACCCGACACGGAACTCCGCACCCCAGACCGGTCGCGAAGCATCCGGGGCATCGCAAATGCGCGCATAGACTCCGTGCCGGGTGCTGTCCTTGACGCTGCGGTTGAAGAGATACCAGAGCCGCCCTTTCGGATCGATCCACAGGCAGGGGTCATAGCAGCGCGTGCCATCGTTCAGCGGCAAAGCCATCGCCTGCGGCGCGGAAAAGGTTTTGCCGCCATCGTCGCTGTGGGAAAGCACAACGGTATTTTCAGGCTCGGGCTCTTTGGTTCCTCCTGTAAACCACGCTCGAGGCCGGGGATACCCTGCCAGGTGCGTTTGGAGAGATCGATCGTGACCGGTTCGGCGGCGTGGATCGCGGCCAGCGGCGCGAGCAGCAGGGCGGCGAGAGCCGAGCGCAGGAAGAAGGCCTGCCAAACCGATTTCAAGGAGAAACAGGTAAAGGCAAAGGAAGTTCTCATGGTGGGGGCGGTTTCCCTGATTACCAGTTCAGCTTTTCATCTCCGTGTTTCTTGATCCAGTCGCGGATCCACGGAGCACTGGGTATGCCTTGATCAATGCCGGCGACCCCAAGAATGACGAGATCGGAGACGCGGCCCTCCTTGAGCCACTTCAGGCCGAGACTGCATTGGTGCTCCATGAGATCGAGCGGGACGGGTTTGCCCCATTTGTAACTGGGATCGGCCTTCTTGGCGGAATCGATGCCGGTGTAATCCCAAAGGTAGATTCCCAGCGCGATGCGGCAGTTCTTCGGCTTCATGCTCTCCAGCAGAGCCAGGTTCTTTTCAAGGTCCCTCAGTTCCTCGCTCTTCCAGGTCCAGAAGACCAGAACGTCGAAGTGCTTCAGCGATTCGACCAAGGGCGGTTCACAATCATGGAAATCCGGGTTGTGGGGATCAAACTCGCGGCTGTAGATCGTGGTCCACACTTCCATCGGGCGGCCCACTTGCCCGAGTTGCTCCCGCATGGATTTGAGTTCGGCCTCGTTCATGGCGGGTTTGCCCACCTTGCGGCCGTCGGGTTGTTTGACGGGGTCCTTGACGAAGTCGTCGAGGTAGATGCCGGTGAAGTTGGGATAGCTTTTTGCCAGCGTGATGATGTCGGGCACTTCCTTGAGTCCACCGCGTCCGCTTGATCCGACGGCAGCCCATTGGACGCGTTTCAGAGGCTCAAAGGAAATCGCATACTGCTCCTTGGTGGTCTTGGCCTTCCAGGTCTTCTCTGTCCACATGGAGGGTGGTCGATTCCAATCCTGGGTGATGAAAAGCAGATTCGGCACATCCAGCCAGAACGCGCCTTCCACGGGCGTCATGCGCGAGCCGCCCCGATAACCTGCGCTTTCGTAATAGAGCCTCGGGCCATCGGCTGGTGGTGCGAAGACCCAGAGACGGTCTCGGACTGTGGTGATCGGTTGTGTGCGATCTTGGGCGGTCGCGGCCAGTGGCGTGAGCAGGAGGGTAGTGATGAGTGTGAGGATGGGTTTCATGTTTTTAGCGAATCCAGATGCCTTTCCCCGTGCCGCCCTTCGGCTTCGTCTTGGGGTAGTCGGGGTTGATTTTTTGTTCGATGACTTTGACGACTTGCTCGATGGGCAATTCGGCCTGCGAGTCCTGGGTGCGGACGCCGGAAATGCTGACGTTCTGCACCGTGCAATTCAGGTCAGGTGAGAAAATCTCGACCCACTTCGCGGGGTCCTCGGATTTACCACGCTTGTAGGTCTGCGATAGCGGGCCGATGGCGAGCAGGCGCCAGTCTGAGGTGATGGGGTGATTCACGCGGACGTTGTCGATCGTGAGGCCGTTGGTGTTCGCGTGAAGTTCGATCTGACCGGGGCGATAGAAGGTGAGGTCTTCGAGGCGGAGGTTCTTCACGGTGCCGACGCCGATGCTGAAGTCGCTGTCACGACCCAGTTCGAGGTTCGGCTGGTCGTAGATTTTGAAATGTCGGATGTCGGTGATGCGGCGCAGCGTGATGTCACGGATGGGACAGTCGAGCGTGGCGCCGTCGTCGAAACGTTTCACGCCCGGGAGGAGGCGGATGGCGTTGTTGCCCTCGTGATCCTCCCCGGGCCAGCCGGTCACGTCTTCGACGATGATACGCTCGATGGGGCCGTAGCTGGGCGCGTAGTTTTTCCATTCCCACGCGTTCAACGCCACGTCGTCATCCTTCGAATTGCCGCGGACGCCGCGAATGAGGCCATCGCTTGCGGGGCCGTTCACATGCACCCCGTCGCGGCGATGCTCCTCCAGCGTGATGTTTTCGACGAGAAAATCGTGCGCGTTCGCCAGATGCACGCCGAACGCCTTGCTCTGCCGCACGGTGACGTTCTTCACCGAGATACGGCGGACGTTTTGCAACAGGATGACGCCGTGGGTGCCGAAGGCGGGATTCGCTCCGGACGACCGGCCGAGGAGATTTCCGTTCGCCTCGTTGTCTGCCGTGGCGAGCGTGGTCCAGATGCCACCTTCCAAGGTGATGCCGGTATCGAGCGGCACATCGGCGGGCACAGGCTTCGTGTTCAAGGTGACGACATGCTCGTTGCGGACCATGCAGGTGTTGGAGCCGGGGATGAGTCGGATCTCGGCAGTCGGATCGGCGCTGAGTTTCTGACCGGATTTCAGGATCAGTGGGCCGTCCAGGTAATAGGGCTGCGGTCGCGTGGGGATGTGCAGCGTTCCTTGTGAGTCCAGCGTCGCCTGCATCGCCGCCGTCCACACTTGGGCGGTGACGTTCCGTGCTTCGACCTTGCCGGAAGCATCTGGCCATTTCTCAGTCCAGGTTGCGGTGCGGACGAGCTGTGCGAAATCGGACAGCTTCCTGGCGGTCACAACCGGCAGCGTGGCGGACGGCTGCAGATAACCGAGCGACACGAAAAACTCGTCCAGCTGGCGGATGGTGCGGTGGAAGCAGCGGCTGGCCTCCTCCCGCGGCGGACCCTGGCCGCGCCCGGGATTGAAGAAGCCATGCGTCTGGCCTTCGTAGGCTTTCAGTTCGCAGCGATTGCCCGCGGCGATCATGGCTTTGGCAAAGAGTTCCGCCGTGGGGAACGGCACCGCCTCATCCTTCGTGCCGTGGAAGAGGATGCTCGGTGGCAGACCGGCGCGGATGAAATGATACGGTGCAATCTCCTGCGGGCGGCCATCAGTTCGATTGCGTATCTCGGCGAACTTTTCGTCTGAAAGCAGCCCGGCATGGCCTTCCACCGGCGAGAGCACCACGGCGGGATTGAACAGCGCGAGAGCGTTCGGCATGGAGCTGACTTCGGTGTGGGCTCCATCCTCGAAGCCCGGCACCAGCGCTGTCGCGGCGGCGAGGTGACCACCGGCGGATCCGCCTCCAGCCACAATGCGGTCGGGGTCGATGCCAAGACGCACGGCATTGGCGCGAGCCCAACGAATCGCCGCCTTCGCATCCCGCAGGCAATCCTGTGGGATGACCCCGTGGCGACTCAGCACCCGATAGTCGCAGCAGATGGCGACCATGCCGCGCTGGGCGAGGTAAAGCGACTGAGGCAGAAACTGTCCCGGCGATCCGCCTTTCCATCCGCCTCCAAAGAAGAACAACACCGCCGGACGACGATCCGCGGCCTGATGACCTGGCGGCGTGAAGATGTAGGCATTGAGCTTCACGCCGTTCACCTCCCGATAAACCTCCACGCTCGCCCCCGGCATCTCCGGCGGGTATTTCCAGCTCACGGGCGGCTCGGGGAGATCGTCGGCGGCATGCAGCGCGGCAGCCGGCGTGAGCAGCAGCGCGGTGAAAAGGGTGACTGCATATTGCATGGTTCGGAATTGCTCCTTCTGAGTCATTTCACCAGCGTGTCGAGTTGCGCAGCGAGCGGTGGAATCGCCGTGGCGGCCGCAACGCTTCCGGCGAGGTTCACGGTTTCCAACGGGTCGGTTTGCTGGTCGTAGAGTTCCTGACCGACCATCCGACCCGTTTTGAAGTCGCGCCACTCGTGGTAGCTCCAGCGGTCGGTCTTG
>JAQBZA010000194.1 GCA_027622795.1 Planctomycetota bacterium
CGACGGCGATGCTTGAGGGCGGCGGGAGGGGGCTCGGCGATGGAGCCGAGGGGAGGCGGCGGCGTGTCAAGAAAAACCGTGAAAAGCGTTTAAAGGGGGCGTTGTGTGAGGGGAGACACCGCGAACAACTGTATTTCAACGGAAAGGCGTGGTTTTCCGAACATCCCTAGGGTACCGTGCAGGAGCGTCTTCGTCGCGGTAAGGGTCTTGGCAGCCGATGAACAAAGGCCCACCTGGCAATTTTTACGACCCGGCCGGACATCTTGCCAATGATTTGTACAAACGATTGTCAATCTTTCCACCAGACGTCCCTGTGGCAAAGGTGTCGCTTCGTTTTTTCCTGTCTCCGGAACCGGCGCCGTTTCATGAGTCTCGCGGCACGCGGAATGCCTGTCGGTTTACGACAAGTGCTCCGAAAAAGGTTCCCGTCTGCCAGGGTGGGTGCGTACACTTTCAGTGGGCTTGATTTGTTCAACGTGAGGTTTTCAGCATTTCATGCTGCCAATGGCCACGGCGGCCAACTTCAACGTGGTCACCTTTGTTTTTGCAATCGTGCCTTCGGGCGACGCGCCCGGAGCATCGTGTATCTTTTCGCGCATCCTTCTTCCATGGTGTTATCGGAATGTCCGGTGACCGAAGCATCGCGATTGTCCCAACCCCGAGCACGCGTCTGCAGAGGGTGATGAGAGCGCGCATCAGCGTCCATGAAGATCAGTTCCCTCCGGGTTCTCCGCGGTCCGAATCAGTGGGCATCATTTCCGGTTCTCGAGGCGGTTGTCGACCTTGGGCATTTTGAGGATTTTCCATCGCATACGCTGCCGGGCTTCAATGACCGGCTGATGGCTTGGCTGCCGACGATGATCGAACACCGCTGCTCGATCGGGGAGCGGGGTGGCTTCTTCCAACGGCTGCGGACGGGTACATGGCTGGGGCATGTGCTTGAGCATGTGACGCTGGAACTCCAGACGCTTGCCGGCACGCCTGTCGGCTACGGACGGGCTCGGGAGACAGCCGATCGCGGTGTCTACTGGGTGGTGATCGAATACAAGGAGGAGGCCTTTGCCATTGAGTGCCTCCATGCGGCCCATCGACTCCTCTCGGCCGCCATCGATGACGCACCCTTTGACGTGGCTGCTGAAGTGGTTCGGCTGCGAAAGCGTTTGCTGGATGTGCAACTCGGCCCGAGCACGCGGTCGATCGTGACTGCCGCGTTGGCCCGAGGAATCCCTGCCCGCCGGCTGAGCGAAGGGTCACTTGTGCGGCTTGGGCAGGGAGTCAGGCAACGGCGAATCATTGCTGCCGAGAGCGATGCCACGTCGGCCGTCGCGGAGTCGATCGCCCAGGATAAGGAACTCACCCGCACGCTCCTCAAGGAAGGGGGGGTGCCGGTGCCGGAAGGCCGACCGGTGTCCGATGCGGCAGACGCCTGGGCGGCTACCCAGGAAATCGGTTCGGCCGTCGTGGTTAAGCCACGCGATGGCAATCAGGGCCGTGGCGTCTCGGTCAACATCTCGACTCGGGAGGAGATCGAGCGGGCTTGGCATATTGCCCGCGCAGAGTCTCCGTCGGTCGTTGTCGAGCGATACGTTCAGGGAGCCGACTATCGCGTGCTGATCATTGGAGGACGGATGGTTGCGGCGGCCCACCGGCGGCGGCCGATGGTGATTGGGGACGGCGTCTCCACGGTCCGGCAACTCGTCGATCGGGTGAATGAAGACCCACGACGCTGTGGCGATCATGCCTGTTCCCTGAGTCCAATCGAGATCGATGCCGTGGCGCTCGCCGTCTTGGCTGAGCAGGCGCTCGATCCCCAGTGTGTGCCCGAGCCGGAGCAGGTGGTGTTTCTCCGGAACAATGCCAACCTGAGTACCGGCGGAACTGCGGAGGATATCACCGATATTGTGCATCCTGACGTGGCGGCGCGGGCTATTGATGCGGCTCGGATTGTGGGGCTTGATATCGCCGGCATCGATATCGTAGCTGACGACATTGCCTTGCCGCTTGAGGAGCAACAGGGTGCGGTCATCGAGGTCAATGCCAGCCCCGGCCTGCGAATGCACCTCGAGCCCACTGAAGGCACACCGCAGGATGTCGGCGCTGCAATTGTCGACACGCTCTTTCCGCCAGGAGATGACGGTCGCATTCCGGTCGCTGCAGTCACTGGCACCAACGGGAAGACGACGGTGGTGCGACTTCTCTCGCATCTTGTAGCGACCGGTGGGGCTACGGTTGGTACGACGTGCACCGAGGGTGTGTTTATCGGCACCCGCATGATCGACACCGGAGACTGCAGCGGCCCCAAGAGTGCCCGTCGTGTGCTCGCCAATCCCACCGTCGCCGCGGCTGTGCTCGAGACGGCTCGGGGAGGTATTCTCCGTGAGGGCTGTGGCTTCGATTTCTGCGACGTGGCCGTTGTGACCAACATCGGCGGGGGGGACCATCTTGGGATCGACGGCATCGATACGCCGGAGCGGCTGGCCTGGGTGAAGGGCGCGATTGTTGCTGCCGTGCGGCCTGGAAAAGGGGCCGCGATACTCAATGCGGCCGATCCGCTCGTGGTCGATATGAAGAAGTGGTGCAAGGGTCAGGTGGTCTATTTTGCTCTTGATCCAGAGCATTCTGTCGTCGTCGAGCATCTCGCACACGGCGGCTTGGCCGCAACCGTTCGTGAGGGCTGGATTGTCTTGTGCGATGGGCCCCGCGAGACACGACTCGCCCATCTTGACAGAGTTCCCCTCGTGCATGGCGGGCTGGCGAGTTTTCAGGTGGAAAATGTCCTGGCGGCCGCGGCTGCAGCCTGGCGGCTCGGCGTGCCGCTGGAGTTGGTGCGGATTGGTTTGGAAAGTTTTGCCAGTGGCGCAACTGGTTCCCCGGGTCGCTTCAATCTGCTTGAGATGAAGGGTGCGACGGTGGTGATCGATTACGGTCACAACCTCGGGGCACTTGAGCAGATGTGTCGCGTGGTCGAATATCTGCCCGGAAGTCGCCGGATCGCTGTCTATTCGGCTGCCGGTGACCGTCGTGATGAGGATCTTCTCGCTCAGGGGCGGTTGCTGGGAACTTTGTTCGATCGTGTTCTCTTCTACGAGGATGCGTATGTCCGAGGCCGGAAGCCTGGCGAGATAACGCATCTTCTAGCAACGGGTATCGGAGAGACCCCGACCCGCGCGCGAGAGGTCGTGTCGGGAGGAACGTGGCTTGAGGCTGCCAGCAAGGCGATCGAGTCACTTGCTTCTGGCGATGTCCTGCTTCTGCAAGCTGACTCGATAGAACAGACGATGACGTGGTTGGCGAGTCAGACGCATGTGCCCTTCCGAGAAACGAGCGTTCGGGAAATTCTCGGTCAGGGAACACCCTCATCGGGACAACGGAATGATTCACTTCAGCCCGGGCCGACGATCAAGGGCTCCTCGCACACCTAACTGCTCTGGATGACGAGCGATCTTGTCGGTAAACACACGGACATCGTTGACGATCGGCCGCAGTTCCTTTGTGATTCGATTCACGTTGGCGGCGGCCTGGGCAAGTTCCTCATAGACCAGTGGATCACGGACCAGACGCCCGAGCGTCCCCTGCGACTCGTTGAGCGCCTTGGTGAACATGACGGCCTGCGACAGCACCTCATCAAGGCGGCCGATCGTGGTGTCGAGCCGCGAGACCATCTCCTCACCCCGTTCGCCGAGTGGCCGGGTAAGGCCCTCGAGATTGCGGAGATTGCGGTCGGCTGAATCGAGCGTGGTGCCGATTCCCTGCACGGATGATCGCAGGTCGGCAAGCACCGCCGGCATCTCGTTAATCGTGGCCTTGAGCTTTTCACGGGAATTGGGGTCACCCATAACATCGTTGATGTTGTTCATCGCGAGACTGAAGGAATCGAGGGCCGCCTCGGTCTTCCCGACCATCCGTTCGAACGAATCGTCTTCACCGAGGAAGAGACGATCAAGGTTCGTGGAGAGCTTCGAGACCGATCCGCTGGCCTCGGCCAGCGAGTCAAGCGTCGCACTGAACTTGGGCTCAAGGGTCGCAAAGATTTCAAACGGATCACGGGCCACCTGTCCCGCGAGCACCTCCTCGGGGCCAACCCGTTGTCGCGGGGGCACGATGCGGCCGGGAACCAGCTGGATCTCGGCATCGCCCAAGAGCGTGGTGACGATGCGGGGCTGCTCGTCCTTGTAGATCGGCACATAGGAATCGATGTCGGCGACCACGCTCACGCCGCCGCGTTCGTCGAGCTGCACCTTCGAAACCCGACCGACCAGGATGCCGTTTTTCCGGACTGGCGTGCCGTCGGAGACACCACGGGCATCGGTAAAGCTAAGTTTCAAAGGGTAGGAGGCCTGCACGAGCGACGGCAGGTCGCCAAACAGCACAATCAAGATGCCGGCGATGATCGCCGTCGCCAGCACCATCACGCCCACGCGAAACTGCATGACACGATCGTTCATACTGTCTCCTCGGCCTCGTCCATGTCGTCAGGCTCGTCACCGGCATCCGTGACGTTGCTCTGCTCCTCCTGCAGCTCGGTGAGCCGGCTGCCGGCACGGCCCTCGATGAATTGGCGGATGCGAGGATCTTGCGACCGGTCGAGGTCTTCCGGCGTTCCATCGAACACGATCTGAGGGGCCTCCGGCCGGAGCCGGAACACGGGATAGAGCATGATGATGCGGTCGGCCACCTTGCGGGCGGTATGCATGTCGTGAGTGACGACGACGCTCGTCACCTGTGGCCGCTGCCGGACCCGGAGGATCAACTCGTTGATCACGTCGCTCATGATCGGGTCGAGGCCGGTGGTCGGCTCGTCGTAGAGAATGAGGCTCGGGTCGAGGGCCAGTGCCCGGGCGAGGCCGGCCCGCTTCCGCATGCCGCCGGAAAGCTCCATCGGCTTCTTGCGGAGGGCCGACCGCGGCAGCCCCACCTCGTCGGTCAGCGCCGTCACGATCTGCGTGATCTCGGCAGCCGGGATCCGGGTATGCTCGCGGAGCGGGAAAGCGATATTGTCGGCGATTGTGTAGCTGTCGAAGAGGGCGGCACCCTGGAAGACGAAGCCATAGCGGGTGCGGAGGTGGGCCAGCGTCCGGTCGCTCATCCGGGGCAGGCTCTGCCCCTCGAAGCGGACGTCGCCGGTCGTCGGGCGGATCAGGCCGATCATGGTCTTGAGCAGCACCGTCTTGCCGCAGCCGCTCTCGCCGAGGATCACGATTGTTTGCCCTTCGGGGATCGCGAGTGAGATGTCGCGGAGCACCTCCTGGCGGCCGAAGCGGACCGCCAGCCCCGCGATTTCCAGCAGCGCCGGCGCAGGGGCCTCGGCAGGCGTGTTCGGGGCGGTGGCGGTGGCGGGCACGGGACACTCCTACAACAGTTTGCGAGGGCCTTCGGGCCGAAAGAAGTCGTGCACGTTGTTGAGCCAGATGCCCAGGAACAAGTCGAGGATGAGGATCATGACAAACGAATGCACGAAGGCGTTGGTGGCGGCCCGCCCCACGCCTTCGGCCCCCTGGTCACAATGAAAGCCATGATGGCAGCTCACCAGCGCGATGGCGGCGCCGAAGAAGAAGCTCTTGAAGATACCCATCAGGAAGTCAAAGGCATCGACATACTCGCGTGAGTTGGCCCAGTAGTGGTGGTAGTCGATGCCGAGAATGCCGTGTGAATAGAGGTAGCCCCCGAGCACGCCCATGAAGTCGGCCATGATCGTGAGCGTGGGGATCAGTACCAGACAGCCAAGGAAGCGGGGCACCACGAGGTAGTAGAGCGGGTTGGCACCCATGCTCTCCAGCGCATCAATCTGTTCGGTGACTCGCATGGTGCCGAGTTCAGCAGCCATGGCACTGCCGACCCGACCGGCGAGCATCGTGGCCGCCAGCACCGGGCCCAGTTCGCGCACCAGCGACAGGTTGATCACGGAACCAAGCCGGGTCTCGAGCCCCAGTGCCTTGAACTGGGCATAGCTTTGCACGGCCAACACCATCCCGATGAACAGGCCAGTCAGCGCTACGACGGGAAGCGACATCACGCCGATCTGGTAAAAGTTGGGAAGGAGCACATCCCGCCGCTGTCGCCGTGCAAAGATCCAGCCGATCGTCTTCAGCGCGAAGAGGGTGACATCGCCGATGCCGGCCACGCGGCTCATGGCGAACGCCCCGAGATTGGCTACCTGCTCGGTCAGCCAGCCGGTGACGCCCCCCGGGGCAGGGGCGATCGTGGTAGTGGGTGATGATGCCATCGCGCTGACGGCGCAGCCGCGCCGGTCCTCCTACCGAGAGGATCGGCTGCGCCGGTCAGGCGGCTTGAGCCGGTTGTGCCAATCCCCACGGCTTCTGGAAAGCTGGGCCACACAGGAAAGGTAGGCTCGGGGTCGGCGAACGCTCGACGAGCATTGGGCGTATCCTCGACCCGCGAGGAGCAAATTCCGCCGTAAAAACGGCG
>JAQBZA010000195.1 GCA_027622795.1 Planctomycetota bacterium
GTGTCAACGGTCGGGCCTCGTTTGAGAAGCGGGGGCGGGTAAATGTGGGCGTTGGCTACGCGATTTCGGCCAATCAACTTCATTCTTTTCTCGGCTTCCTCAAGGGGGGGCGATTGGTTGATCACGCAACCCTCGGAGCAACAGTTGCCACCAGTGCCGATGGCCGTGTCGTGGTTTCCGATATCCTCGAACGATCAGATGCATTCCGTCGCGGCCTTCGCTATGACGATGAAATCGTCGCTGTTGCGGGGCGGCCGGTGCGAACCGTGAATGCCCTCAAAAATATCCTTGGCACGCTTCCAGCAGGTTGGCAGGTGCCGCTTACCTACCGCCGCTCAGGCCGACGGGTCGATGCACTCGTGCGCCTGGCTGGAGTCCATACGCCTGCCCAATTAGCCAAACTCGTGTCAGGCAAGGATGATATTGAACCGCGGCCCTCAGGGGCGGAACACCAATCTGTTGAACCCCCCGCTGAGCTGCCCGCATCCGTGCGGTCGCTGTACGAGGCGCGTCCTGGCTTCACAAATTATCACTTCAATGTCGTGGAGCGTGATCGTGTGGCCCAAGCCTTGGCGGCGCATGCGCCTCAAGGAGCCACAACTGAGTGGGTACTGGAAGGACGACTGGCGACTGGAGGTGAGTTCCGTGTCATGCTTTCCGACCAGGAAGGGGTAATTGATCTCCCCACTGGGACGACGCGGGTTGATGCGACAGGCGACCTTGATGTCGCTCCGAACCCGCCCGGCAGTGGTGGACTGCTGGGCGCCCTGTTGGTCTGGCGGCGACTCCTCCGTGACGGGCCGTCAGCGGTAGGACGTACCGAGTACTGGGGTACCATGCCGATTTTTTCTCGTCCTCTGCAGGTGGATGCTACGGTCTCTACGCCGCTCCCATTGATGGACGTCTTGAACACGTCGGTCGCAGCGATCGACGCGCGTTTTGTAGTCGATGGTATCGGGCGGGTCATCGCAATCGACTTTTGGCATCAGCCTGATGCCGACCCCTGCGAGGTGCGTTTTTCCGGCATGCTTGGGAATGCAGGCACCGTCGCCATGCCGGCAGTGATGGACGTCTGGCGGGGAAATGATCACTTTGCCACCTTTGAGATTACG
Source organism: Planctomycetota bacterium (assembly GCA_027622795.1). GTDB lineage: Bacteria > Planctomycetota > Planctomycetia > Pirellulales > UBA1268 > CACORA01. The sequence continues at coordinate 1,113 of JAQBZA010000195.1, forward strand.
TCAGTGAGAATGAATGAGCGGGAGGGCCGCTAGGGTGAAACAGTCTTTGGGTTGGCTCGGATATGTTGGCGCCTACGTTGTTGCATCGGTGACCGTTTCAATGGCGATTGCGGTGGCCGACGCGCCTCGGCAGACCATCAGCGACGCTGCCAGGAAGGTTGTAAAAATCTACGGTGCCGGTGGGTTGCGGGGACTGGAGTCGTATCAGAGTGGAGTCCTTGTGTCCCCGCAGGGGCATGTGCTCACCGTGATGAGCACAGTGCTCGACGCCGACGAAATCGACTGTGTTTGTGACGATGGAATGCGGTATCGAGGCACACTCGTTGGTGCTGACCCAAGCCGGCAGTTGGCAGTGATTGCTCTCGAGACGGCTGATGCACCATTCTTCGCGATGGCCGCAGAAGATCCTGTTGACGTGGGAACGAGAGTGTTTGCGCTTTCCAATTTGTTCGGAGTGGCTGTAGGTGATGAACGGGTGAGTGTTCAGAACGGTGTCGTGACTGCCAGAGTGCCCTTAGAGGCGCGACGGGGAGCCTACGAGGTGCCTTTTTCAGGTGACGTGTATATCGTCGACTGCACGACCAACAACCCGGGCTCCCCAGGTGGGGCCCTCATCGATTGGCAGGGTCGGCTGATCGGTATGCTCGGGAAGGAGGTGCGGGCCAATGCATCGGGTCTCTGGCTGAGCTATGCGATTCCGATCGCTGAATTGGCCCGTGGCTACAAAGACATTCTTTCGGGGACGGTTCCACCGCCCCCCGCGCGGGACGCACTGTCCTTTGATCCGCGCCGACTCGGCATTGTGTTCGTACCCGACCTTCTAGACCGAACGCCACCGTTTATCGAATCAGTGGTTGCTGGATCAGTTGCAGAGCAGTCTGGCCTCTCCCCGGATGATCTCGTCGTGGCCGTCGATGGGAGGTCTGTGCCCTCTCGCGACGCGGTGCAACGAGCACTCGGCATGCTAGCCGATGGTGACCCCGTGAGAATCGCTGTGGTGCGGGCGGGACGCGTGGTGGAAGTCGATCTTGGGCCGCGGCCCCCGTTGAGATCCGGTCGTGAGGCGAGGGTGCCCGCCGGGAAGGAGGGCCTATGAGGTTTTTAGGAAGATTTCTTAACAGGGGGCGTTACATCCCTGCATCCAGGATCCTGCTGGTGGTTGCGGTTATCGTCCTTCAATGGCTGGCCGCCGCCGGGCAGGCGAGGGCCGAGGAATCGATCGGTCTGCTCGAAGAGCAGGCCTTCCGAGCAGCGGCGGCTCGCGTGGCACGCTCCGTGGTTCGAATTGAAGCGTCTGGTGTTTCGGCGTCAGCCGTCGGTGGACCGTCTGAGGCAGCGCCAGCCAGCAGCCCTTCAACCGGTCTGGTGGTTGATTCGGCTGGCTGGATCATCGCCACAACGTTTGCTATTCCCGCTGATGTTGATGAGGCGATCGTCGTGCTCCCAGCTACGGCAACCGGGACTGGTTCACGATTGGCTGCCCGGGTCGTTGGGCGGGATCTGTCGCGAGGCTTCGTGCTGTTGAAGGTTGAGTCACCAACAGCCTTGGTCGCACTCGAGAGCAGTGTTCCCCGGGAGAAACTCAGGGTGGGGCAGTGGGCCATTGCCGTGGCTCGTGGTTGGGACATCACCACGCCAAACATCGCCATCGGTGTCATCTCGGCCGTCAACCGAGCCTGGGGGCGGGCCGTGCAAACTGATGCGGCTGTCTCGCCGGCGAACTACGGTGGAGCGCTGGTTGATATCCATGGTGATGTGATCGGGATGCTCGCGCCACTTCCAGCGGACACCGCTGGGATGATGCTTGGTACGGAATTGTATGACTCGGGAATCGGTTTTGCCGTGCCACTGGAAGACATTCACCGGGTTCTACCCAGGCTGCAATCAGGTGAGACACTTGATCCCGGTGTACTGGGCATCTCGTATCGCTCGCGCGACGTGTTCACTGGAGTGCCCACGATCGCTACCAGCCGGCCCGGATCACCCGCTGCAGAGGCTGGTATCCAGCCAGGTGACACGATCGTTTCCGTCGCCGATCGGCCGGTCACTCGCATCGCTGAGGTTCGGCATGCCCTTGCACCCTTGTATGCCGGCGACGATGTGGAACTCGTTATTGAGCGATCCGACGAAAAAGTCGCAGGAACGGTTCAGCGGATCTCGATGCGGCCCCGACTCGTTGCCACACTGCCCCCGTGGCAGAGGGCGGTCATTGGTATCGTGCCCCGTCGGGTCGCCGTCCAGGCAGAGAATAATCGAAAGGAGGGAGAACGCCCGGTGGTGGTCGATTGGGTGTGGCCTGACAGTCCGGCCGCAGCTGCCGGACTCGTTGGCGGGATGACTGTTCTTGCGGTAACGCCTCCCGGTAAGGCCGCAGAGCGAGTTGCCGTGACATCTGCTGCCGCACTCGCCGGAGTACTTGGGGGCGTCCATGTGGGGGATGCTGTGACGCTTGTCGTGCTGGATGCGGACGGTCAGGAGCAGAGCCATCGTCTCGCGACCATGGCAATGCCAGCCGATGTGCCTGCTCAAACGCCAACTCGTGAGGAAGGCCCCGACGGGGCAGAGGTCATTCGACTCGAAGCGCCTGAAGTGGCCATGCCACCGGTCGCTGTGATTCCAACGGGTGATGCGACCGACCCTGTCGGTGTGCTGGTCTATTTCACTCGCCCTCATGGGCCAGTCGACATCGCTGAGGCATCGATGTGGCGGGCTGCCGCGAATCGCTACGGCGTTGCTGTTATCCTGCCGGGGTCGATCGATCCGCAGCGATGGAGTCGGGATGACATCCGCGGGGTTGCCAGAAGCATCGACTCACTCCGTGTTCGCCGCGGTATTGACTCCTCACGGCTTGTCATGGCCGGTTCTGGTGCGGGAGGGGCATTTGCCTGGTTGGCGGCGGAGGCTCTCGGGCCTGCGTTCCGTGGGGTCGCGCTTCTCGATGCTGCACTGCCGCGGCAAGCGACGATCGAACCGTCGGAGCCGGGACGATTTCGTTGGGTTCTCTTTGATCCGCCGCGGGACAATGGCCAACTGCCACCGCGGGTCGAAAATGACCGGAATCGGCTCATCCAGGCAGGGTATGGCGTCGGGGTGCTTCCGGAGCGGGAATCCCAAATGGTGCCGGTTGAGACGCTCTGCAGTTTTGTGGAAGCAAGTGGCCTTCTTTAGTTGTCCTCAACCTCTGGTGTGTGACATCGCCGATCGACTGACCTTCGACCAGTAACGTGTAAATCGCCCCAGATCTGTCACGCGAGAACGGTCACAGAAGGCGGGTTCGTCGATGACGTGTACGGGAAGGTGGGCGTCGATGGTTGCCGCGGCTTGCCGCGTTGCCGGGCACGTTGTTGATGTGACCACCACATAGCGACAACCATGGCGCCGTGCGGTAAGAGGGACTGCCTCTGACGGTGCAGCCTGAACAACCTCGACGCCTTCAATCTCGGCGAGACATTCAAATATGAATGCCAGTCGCTTGAGTGAAGGGTGCTCTCTGGCAAGCCATGTCGGGTCAAGGACGAACAGGCGTGGAGCCTCAGGGTGGCGACAGGAAGCAGGGCTTGCTGTGGAGAGTGAGTCGAGTGTGAGCCAGACGAGAGGTTGGCCGACCGGTTCCCCTTCACTCAGTCGCCATGGCGCGGCCGGGCGGATGCGGAGTGGATCGCGCCCATCAGACTCTCCTGAAAACAAACGGTCGGATACATCGTCATACGATCCCTGCATCGGGCAAGCAGATAACAAAGCACAGTTTTCGCAGTGAGCGCCGTTCGTAAAGCGGTCGAGATTATCTCGATTAAAAATGTACGGTTTGCGTGAAAAGGTTCCGGCGATCCATTGCCATGAAAGATGATTACTGGCTGGGTCACCATCAAGCAGGTGCGATAGAAACCAATTGGCCCCTACCTTCCAGCGCACGCCACGAATATGGACCAGCCACGACGCGAGCCACATCCTTTCATGATTGTGCAGCCAGCCGGTTTCCTGTAGGCGGCGAACGAAATCGTCGATACAGGCCAGTCCAGTTTGGGCGTTTACGACGTCGGTCGGCATGGACTGTTGGTGATTGAGTATCCGGGAGTTGGCAGCCGGACGCTCGATGTCATGATAAATTCCCATACCGAGAGCAGCCTGCACCTGCCTCCAGTAGTCGCGCCAGCCGAGTTCGGAAATAAATTTTTGAGCATCCTCAGCCTTTGAGACGCGTTCCAAGGCCGCGTCACGAACCTCGGCAAGTAAAAGAACGCCGTGACGCAGCCAGGGTGACAAACGGGAGACGGCCCCGTCCACGTAGTTACGCGTGCGGGAATAGGTGACGGGATCGATTCCGGCGAGCCGTTCGAGAGCAGCGATTCTGCCTCCGCGGACCAACGCAGGCGTGGTGGCTGCGAGCCTGAACCCATTGACGGATATCAACGTTGTCAATTCCGTAGTCCGGGCCTCGCGGTCAAGCGAAAGGAGATGCGTCAGGGTTCGGATTGACATTTCAAACGAAAGATTGGGCGCAAGGGGTTGCCGGATTCATGAGCATAGCACTGCGCAAAAAGAATGCGGTTGTGGACTATGACCGGCGCTGAATCGGCTGAGATTGTGAAAAATGAGCCGAGGATGGGTGTTTTGGGTTTTTGGCACATCGTTTGCCCCAACAGGGTTTTGTCTTTCGTCCTCACTCTTTGCCACGCGCTGTGTCGAACGATGCAAACCTTTAAGGATGCCCCAACGGCTTGGGTGGGCGCTCCGCCTAGCTCGCCCAGGCCGGGGCATCCTGTTTCACTGATCCTGCTTTGGCCGGTCTACATTTAAAAGGTGCTCCATGCAGGTAATCTGCAGTGGGACGTACTGGAAAGGCGGATCTGTGAAACTCATCATCGCAATCATTCAGCCCAATAAACTCGAGGGCGTTAAGGAGGCGTTGTCGGACGTGGAGGTCTTTCGGCTGACCGTGCTCGACGTGCAGGGCTTCGGAAGACAGCGGGGGCATGCCGAGACTTACCGTGGCCACGAGATCGGCGTCAACCTGCTCCGCAAGGTGCAGCTCCAGATTGCCGTCAACGACGATTTTGTGGAGCCCACGATCGCGGCCATCGTGAAGGGGGGGCGGTCGGGAGTGCAGGGCGAGATCGGCGACGGCAAGATTTTTGTGCTGCCCATGGATGAGTGTGTTCGCATCCGTACGGGTGAACGCGGCTCCGAGGCGATCTGAGCGGTTGGTGACGCGGGCGATGGGTTGCCCGTGCCACATCGCCGGACGCTCGCTAAGGCCCTCCAGGCCTCCGTTCTCTCGGAGGAAA
>JAQBZA010000196.1 GCA_027622795.1 Planctomycetota bacterium
AGGCGGGAGCAACCGGCTCACGAGTCGCTCAGCAGTAGGGCAACGCTTGTGGAAGTGCCATTGACCGGGCAATCCTTTCACGAACAGGAATGCGAAAAGAGCTATGAGCGTCGCGGTCATCGCGCGAGATGCCTTTCGCTGGATGGGGATTGCGGGAGTCAGGTCTTGCGTGTGCGTCATTGGCGTCATGCCACCCCTGCTCTGGCTCTGGTATCCCGTGGCAGAACGCTACGGTTCAGCGGGCGGCGGCGAACGACTTAGCCATTGCCAAAGCGGCGACCACCGCCGCTCCGTTGCAACCGATAGTTCTGCTCAGTTCTTCTTCGATTCGACGGACGTGGCGTTCGGAAATTCAATCTTTGCGGCCGCCGACTTCCGAATCCACACGATTAGATAGGTACCATTTTCTTTTGTCGACTTGAATTCTGTTGGCCTCTTGCCATCGGGAATTGGATTCACGCACGTAAACATAGTGTCGCCCGAGACTGAGAAGATACCGTGGAATGACTTGCCGCTATCTTCACCGTCGCCCTTCATGTCTACGTTGTATTGAGCAGGGTTCGCATCACGGATCTCCTTGATGTCGCCTAACTCACTGAGCGTAGCGTTGCGAACGGTGTTGAATTTTCCGTCCTTGATAACGGCTTCAGATGGAGCTCCAAGCTGCTGTTCGCCGCCACGAATTCGCGAGACGGTGATCCACTCCCCATCCATCTCACCCGCGTGCAAAAACGAACCGGTGACGAACAGTATCGCGATAGCAGTAAGACGTAGAATCATCAGATTGCCCCCGAGTGAAAGTGTGAAAGGCGTAACTGTGGCTTAGTAGCCGAACGGTGAAGCTCAGCAGCGGCGGAGTTGACTATTGTGGAGGAGCATGCCGCCCTCGCCGTCTGGTGGAGCAACTGGTTCGGCGTTTTTCCATGGCCGAGGCGACGAGTATCTTCAATCTTTTCGGCAGCTTAGCAAGTTGCCGAACCTGCTCGTCATTGCTCGCGCCACCCGCGGCCGTTATGGCCTTCGCACCGTAGATCAACACGCCCAAGCTGTGATCTGCAGCGTGGGCCGTCGCCACCGCATGGCCAGCGGCTCGCGCGACCGCGACAGCCACCTCATGCGTACACTCGCGCGCAGCGGCATGCGCGGCGACCGCCGCACGCTGGGCGACGCCAGTCCTGACCTCACCTCGGGCCCACGCACGGCCTACCTCGATGGCCTGTCGCAGCCGCACATCACTGCTATGACGCTCGAACAGCGGCAGCAGTTGTTCCGCGCAGTCAGCGGCCCAAGCGGCAAGAAGACGGTGATCTGCCAGCGGCAAGAGGCCGCCGCGATGAGCAGCAACAAATCGAGTGTCACGCATCTGCCGTCCCTTTACCGCCGAACGCTTGAGCTGATCAGCGGCGGACAGTCAGCCCATCCACGCCATTGGTCGTTGTCCGCCGTCTGATCCAGCGATTGGTTCGACAGGCAGCTCGCTACTTCTGGCCATCGCCATTCTGACCGTCGCCATTCTGGCCGTCGCCATTCTGACCGTCGCCATTCTGACCGTCGCCATTCTGACCGTCGCCATTCTGGCCGTCGCCATTCTGGCCATCCGCTGCGAGGGCTTGGACACAATCCACAAGCAGCAAGCTTGGGCTGACAGTGGAGAGGGAGCACGACAGCACTACGACGCGAAGCCTGGGGTAAAACGAGGCGATCATGAGATCCTCCTATTTCGGGCTGGGTAAAGATCAACGCTGTACATGTGATGCCATTATCGGCGATACGCTACAAGTCCGTCGAACGGCAAAGCTGATCAGCGGCGGGCCATCGGCTCAGCCGCACCGCTCGATTCTATCCGCCGTCTGATCCAGCGCCTGGTTCTGGCTGCCCTGCTATGCGAGTCTCCGCCGAATCCACAAAGGATCTCGGCGAGCATCGATGACCGCAACGACCACCAGCATGCCTTCGCTCAGTGTGTAGTAGATGCAAAAGGGAAACCGCTTCGACAGAGACCGATGGTATCCCAGGGCGACTTCATGAATGCCGCCGTAATACGAAAGGGAATCGATATCGGCGATCAAGCAGCTACGGAAATAGTCGCCGAGCCCGGGCGACTGCCGCTCGTAAAACCAATAGCCCTCGGCGAGATCAGCCTCCGCATCGGAGGAAATGCTGACAATCATCGCCCGAGCTGCATCAAGCGGGCCTTTGCGTCAGTCCATGCGGACACTGTTGCGCGCCCGTCCTCGAGCCGACGCCTACGATCCTCGAGAACTTCGCGGTGCCACTCAGGCGACTGCACATCACCGGGGTGAGCGCACAGGCTCTCCCAAACGCTTTCAAGGAGCCGCACCTTCTCGGCGACGGACATCGTTTCAATCGAGATATCAGTGGACATGCATGCCTCAACTTCAGGTTGCAGTATACCGGATTGCCAGAACGATGGCGATCAGCGGCTCGCGACCTTGGACGTTCCATCAGGGCCGACTTTATCGCGAGTCCGCTGCATCGCTTTGTTCTCCCTTTTCTTCAGACTCACCCGGAGCCGGAATCCCTAGGTCGCGGCAGATTTTCTTCACGAGGTTGTCGGGGATCTCACGATGTCGCGGCACAGCCGACCGTTGATTGAGCGCCGGATTTCCCCACCACGAATGGTTGCCACCTTCGCGCACCAACTCGCAGCCATGATCCACCATATGGCGAACAACATCTCGCCGCTTCACGGCTGCAGCGCCACTTCTTCAAATTGCTCGCCCGCCGCCTTTCGTGCATCTTCACGATTCATCTGGATGGCCTCGGCCAGGGCTTCGCGCAAGTTCGAAAGAAGCTCCTCTCGCGTCTCGCCCTGCGAGTTCACGCCAGGCACTTCCTCAACCCAGCCGATCCACCACCGACCGTCGCGCCGAATAACGGCTGTGTAAGGAGTCGCGGTCATTCAAGGCTCCAGTTGCAGGACTGAGAGGGACAATCGGACGCCGCTCCAGAATACCACACAGGGCATCACGGCCGTACGGGAGAACGGCTCCGATCAGCGGCTCGCGGCCGCAGGGCTAGACACTCCGCTGGATTCTATCGCGAGTCCGCTGCATCGGTTGGTTCTCCTGCTAGGCGCAAGCGGGTTAGCTACTCGATTGCGGAGTGCGACTTGCGCTGCTGATTCAAGAGTCAGTGCGGGATTGCTCGCCAACTTTTTGCGCAATCGCATCAAGTTTTGCAGGCATGGAGACGATCGCCGACACTATATCCAGGGATAGGTAGTAGAGAATAGTCAGGAGATAGGCGTAGAACGGAATCGCCGTTGCACCGATCAGTACGCCGACCGTGGCTCCAGCGCGAAACCCTACAAACCCGGCCATTTCCTTGTCGACTCGCAGGATGCTGACAGCTGCCGCCGCGAGTTCATATGTTCCGTAGGCAATGGCTGCTACGAAAAATATCGGCGCGCAGCGCAGAAACAGCTTGACCAGAAATGTTAAGAAACCGACTGCATCCTCGCCTGCCTGGCAGTCTGGTTTCGTAAGGACCCGAATCTCACCAGGGTGTAGCGAAACGATCGCGACGAAACCTCCAACGCCTAATGCAGCGACCGCCCCGAGAGCAAGGTTGAGCGATCCTACGGAGATAGACTGCCAAAGAAGCCAGCCAACACCGCCCAGCGTTCCAAAAAACGTTAGCACGAAGATGCAGTCTGGGACGGCGTATGAAGAAAGAAAACTAGCATTCGTCTGAATGGCAGCAGCGCTGGCATGCAAGAGCCTGTGGGCGGTGTACTGAATAACGATCATTGCGAATGCAGATGCCGTAAAAACACCCAAAGCAGAGAACTCGTTAGTCCGGATGGCGAGTATGAAACCTACGAGCACAGAAACCAAAGCCGCAGCATAAACCGCATAAACTCCGACTAACCCAGCTGAGCGAGAGATCGTTTCGGGCAATCCTGATGGACACGCATTGCGAGCAGCGCTCACGAGCGAATCGAAAGGATGCCAACCAGCGCCGGCGGCTTTGGGGGGAAGGGTAGGCCGCGGAGGTCTTTGAGCCGAAGGGGTTGTCGGCGCGGCATTCGTCGAGACACCAAACAATCCCTTCACGGACTTTGCCGGAATCCAGTTAGGCAGTCCGCTCTTCCAGATAAGTGTTTCAGGTCCTATTCCGCCTGAGGCAGCAAGTTGCCGGAGCGCAGTAGCACTGATGGGTCCTGTGCGTTGTTCACCTTCCTGAAAGTACCACTCGTCTGCCATAGAAAATCCTTGCTTAGGCGTCGGGTTCAGCCCTGACGGGGGAGTGTACCCTACCGAACGTCCAAAGGGGGGAAGCTAGCCTGTTCCCCCGGAGAACTAGTGATTATACGGACCGAGGTAACCGACTCCGGCCGCTGGATAATCCTCGGCGGCGTTTTGCAGATGGCGGCAGTAAGTTGTTGGGGGGCATTCGCTTCTGACCCGGAGCCGCCGATGATCGCGGGTTCTTACCGAGCGTTATCTGCTGGATAAACGCCGCGGCCAAGGGCAGCCTCGCAAGCCTGCGTCGCTGCCCTTTTTAGGCCCCGTCCCGAGGGCATCAGGAGCGGCCGCCGAGGCGGTCGGCCGGGCTGCGGACGCCCCGGCCGCCACGGTTTAGGACGTGGGTGTAGATCATCGTGGTCTTCACGTCGTTGTGGCCCAGTAACTCCTGCACCGTGCGGATGTCGTAGCCATCTAGGAGCAGATGGGTGGCGAAGGAGTGGCGAAACGTGTGGCACGTCGCCCGCTTCGCGATGCCCGCCTTGATCACCGCCTCCCGCACCGCCCTCTGGATCACTGTCTCGTGCAGGTGATGCCGATACCAACGGCCGGTCTCGCGGTCGCGGTAGTCGGTCTTCGCCGCGAACACCCACTGCCACGCCCAGTCCTTCTCGGCGGCCGGGTTCTTGCGGGCGTATGCCCCGGGAAGCATCACATAGCCCCGCCCCTCGTCGACCGCGGCCAAGTGGGCCGTAAAGCAGCATGCCCACGATCCACTGCTGGCCCGCGAGACAGCCCAAGACCTGCTGGACCTCCTCGGGCGTCAACACGGAAGGCAGCCGCGCCGGACGCTTGGCACGCACGACGGAGCCGATGTCTTGGAGAGGCCGCCCAAGCACCTTGTCGTAGAGGAAGAGCAGGCCCGCGAGGGCCTGATTCTGCGTCGATGCAGCCACGTTCTCCCGGACGGCGAGATGGGTCAGGAATTCCGTGACTTCCCGCTCACCCAACTCCCAAGGAGGCCGCCTGCGATGAAACAGCACGTAGCGTTTCACCCAGTGGACATACGCCTTCTCCGTGCTCGACGACAGGTGCCGCAAACGAATGGCATGCCGTACTCGGTCTAAAAGGCGAGGTGGGCCAGTTGCGGATGGTTCCGCCGCCAATGCAACCGCTCTGCCTGATGTCGTTTCTGCCACTGAGTACACCTCGCTAAGAATTAAAGCGAGAGAAGGCCCGGCTGGGGGCAAAAACCTGTCGTGACTTTTTTGATCCCACCCCAAGCCGCGGTGGATCCAGAGTCGTTACGGACGTGATTTCCCTTTGATTGCTCGCTCTTCTCCGCCCCTGATAGCTGAACTGGGCGTCACTCTCGTCTCCGCGCCCGCCCCTCTGGCTGGCTCTCCGTGATCCGTGGCCCAGACAGCCGCGCAACCAGAGTCCGCTACGTGCTGCCACGGCACAAAGCCGCCAACTGGGTCGGGCGTGGCCGCGGCCGCAAGTCCACGCGGCCGGGGGCCAATGGCGTCGTCGAACTCTCGCCGTTTGAGTTTTTGGACCGGCTGGCCGATCTCGTCCCGCCGCCGCGGAAGCACCGGCATCGCTACCACGGTGTGTTCGCCCCGAATCATCGGCTGCGAAAAGCCGTCACTTCGCTCGCGATCGGGAACGTCGGCAAGCGGCAAGAGGCCGCGACCGGTGGGCATGGGGGCGACGGTTATGCCACGGAAGGATCCTGTGCCGCGACCGCAAAGCCCCGCTCGCACGACACCTCACGGATTGCGTGGGTGAAACTGATGGCGCGGGTCGGGGAGGAGTTTCCACTCCAGTGCCCCAGTTGTGGTGGCGACATTCGGCTGATCGCGTTCATCACGGAGCCAGGGGCGATTCGGAAGATCCTGACCCATCTTGGCGAACCCCTCGAACCTCCGCCCGTCTCGCCGGCCCGTGGCCCGCCGACCGACTGGGGAGAGCTCGTGCAGGTCCACGACGACCGGGCAATCTTTCAGTCGTCGCCCGACGAGCTGCCCGACATCGATATCCACAGCCTCTGACGGCATTCCATGCCACGGTGCGGACGGCCCGCAAGAAGAGCGGTTTCAAGACCGGTCTGCGCCGACGAGAAAAATCCGGCCTTGAGCGTGGATAGGAAGCTCCTCGGCCCCTCGAAGCGAG
>JAQBZA010000197.1 GCA_027622795.1 Planctomycetota bacterium
TCAAACGGATGGTTGTGGCACTCCGCACACTGCATCCGCACACCGAGAAAGAGTTGGGAGAAGTCGGCCGCCAGCACCTTGGGATTCAGCTTGTAGTCCTTGATCAGCATCGTGTAGAGGCCTGTCTGACCGTCCGTATTCGTGCTGCCGACTGCGGTCGCCATGTCAGCCACGACCTCGTCAAACGGCCGATCAGCTGCCACCTGATCGTGAAGCCAACCGATGAAGGCATTAGCCGGCTTGTGAGAATCACCCCGCCCCGTGTAATCGATGCTCGACACGCGGCACAGTTCTCCCCACAGGCCCGTCATGTAGTCGGTGAAGTCGTCACTGGCGAGGAGGGCGTCGATTTTTTTGGACCGTTTGTCGGGGGCTGAATCGGCCATGAAGGCCTGGTATTCCTCGACCGTGGGCGGACGAGCAGCGAGGTCGAGCGTCACCCGCCGCAGAAATGTCTCGTCGTCGCAAAGGCCAGACGGGACGATTCGCAGCTTTCGAAGTCGGGCGAAGACAAGTCGGTCGATGAAGTTGTTTTCCGGTGGATTCGACCAGACGAATCCATCCGTCGGCGGCAGCACGATCACCTCGGCCCCAACGGTGAACCGACTGAAGCGGGCGAAAACCGTGGTGTCACCAGAACCCTTGGCAGTGACGTGGCCGTGTTCGTCGATCTCAGCCACGCTGGGGTTGTTGGTGCCAAAGAGAGCTAACGAGGTGACGTCACGGGTGGATCCATCGGCATACGTGGCCGTGACCCGCAGGCTCTCGGTCTTCCCAACCGCCTCGAAGACCAGCGACGGCTGGGAAACGGCGATTTCCACGACATCGGGCACGCTGCCGACGTCATCCGGAGCGCCCGCCGTGATCCAGTCGAAAACCGTCTTGTAGAGAGCGCTATCCTTCTCGAACCGCTTGCCGCCGGTGTGGGCCACGGCGCCGGTCGCCTTGAGGAGCAGGAGGCTCGCCGCAGGCGATGCCGTATTGACGCGGCGCCCTGGCATCTCCTCGACTGTGCGGCGGTAGTCGCCGGCCGAGTCAAAGCCAAAGAGCGACAGCATGTAGCCATCCTTCCCACGGGCCGAGCCGTGGCAGGTACCGGCGTTGCATCCGGCCCGAAAGAAGACCGGCATGACATCGCGGCGAAATCCCGGCACAGTGTCACCGGGGGCGGGAGCGGAAAGGAGAACGCCCGCGGTTTCAGAAGCAACGCCCACACGACCAGACACCATCAGACTTGCAACCGATAGCATCACGGCCAATTTTATGTTCAACGGGTCACCCTCTCGCTGGTGTCACGACATGTTCGGGAGATCATTTTTCCAGCCTGGGGTCGATTCGCAGTCGGCCAGAGCCCGTCTGCAGTCTGATCGCTCCCCCCTCGGTCGGAAACCGCACATCACACTTGAGTTCGCTGACCAACCCCAAGAGGGCGTCATCGGTCGCTTCGAGTTCCACGGCAACTTCGCGTGAATCCTGATCGATCGTCGGCTCCGGGCCGACAGCAGTGACCCCGACCGGCAGGCCGAGCATGCGAACCTGCGCCCGCCCCTCGAACGGTCGAATCTGCTTCACGGACCAGCGATACGCCACCCGCTCACCGCGCCGCACGCTCTGCGGCTCCGTGGAGAGTGAGACGAACGGCTCAGCCACCTCGATCGTGACAAGTTTCGATGAAACCCTCACCCGCTCCGAACCCCGGGCTGTGTCGCCACCCGAACCGCCGCGACGTGGCTGTGTGGTCGTAACCATCACATAGAGCGGTGCTGAGCCAAGCTTGGCATTCGCATCGGCCGACAGGGTCAGATTTGCCTGAGTCTCACCCGACGGTATCAATTCGGCCGATGGCGTCCCGACGCCCGCAGGCGCAAATTCACATTGCAGTTCGAGCGGTTCATCGAACCCCGGCTGCCGGACGATTGTGACCGGAATAGTCAGTTCCGAGCCCCGCATCAGCGGCTGCCTCGGAGCCTCCAGTTCCACGGCAAATCCAGCCGACTCACTCACGGCGGCCACAAACCTGTCGACGCGGATGCTTCGCCACGGGTAGTGCGAATACCGCACCCGCAGCAGGTTTTGCTGGTTGACCGTGGCGAAGGGCTCGCCGCCATCGGCCGGTCGGCCCGTGATGCGGATGAAAGAAGCCGCCAGCGGCGCGTCGGCATCAGCGACAAGTGTAAACGGCCAGACCGATTGGAGAGCGGGCAACCGAGGAGAAAGCATTTTCACTCCAGCCGGCAGCCCGTCGACAGCGAGATCAAAGGGCCCGTTGATGCTGCTCCCTTGACCAGGATACAGCGAAAGCCTGACCGTCCAGCGGCCACCCCGCGGAACCGTGAGCGATGTCTTCCGTGGCCGCTCGGGCCAGTATCCCTCCTGGTGCAGACCGACATGGAGCGTGTTGACGGGGGGAGCGATCTCGACGCGATAGACGAACGTCGGCCCCCCGGCGGCACGCGAATCGGCAACCTCAAGCACATAGTCGCCGTCCTGCTTTGGCGTCCAAATCACCGAGGGGTCAAACAACTCCGGGAAGTCACCCTGTGCCCCGAAGATATCCCGGTCGGCGAGCGTGGCGTCATCGGCCGTGAGTTCCACCTCGCCCGGTGAGCCCGCGGCATCGACGGGCCGCAGTTTGATTACGGGATCGACCGGCAGTCCCAGCCCACTCGCCCACACCCGCACCTGGAGCGGTGCATCCTTCGTAACGGTGATCCGAAACCGGTCGGTCTCGTCGGGCTTTGACAGAATGCCGTTGATGGCGACGGGGATCGCAGGCACCTTTTTTTCCGACTCTCCGGGCTCTTCCAGCAGGTTGGGAAACGGGCTCGACCTCATGAACAGCGGGAGCGGCGCCGCGCCGCCCAGGGGAAACGTTCCCGCCACCTCCGGCACGGCGACGGACCGTGACACCGGGCCCAGCGGATCGCCGAGCAACTGCACCTCGAGCGGTTCGCCGGCGGGACCGCCGGCTGGGTAGGCGGCCAGTGGACGGAAGAACCGGCCGATGTGAATCGCATACTCCCGATCGTGCGGCACGAACATTGATCTTCTCAAGACGACCGTATAGTCGCCATCGACGGGCAGCCTGAGCGAGAGCAGCGGATCCTGGCGATTGAGCGGCGAGTCGTCGTTGATCATCAGCCGCTTCCCTGACGGGTCGAGGATTTCCACCACTGAGTCGTAGCCCTCGGGGACGGGCTGCCACTGAAGGTCATCGCCCATCTTCACCATGTCGACTTCCACAGAGAGCCGCTCCCCCGCCTTACCGGCCACCCGAAAGCAGTCGACGTCGGCAGCGATGCTCTTGGAAAGCGTTCCGCGGATGGTGATATCCGGCTCGACTCGCACGGCCGTTGCAGGCGTATCGTTTGAATTGGCGTCTTTTTCCTCCTCGTCGATCACCGGAAAAGGACTGACAAACACGGTGCCCATAGACGAGAGCCCCACTGCCGTGAGCACACGGAAGGGATGCTCCCCGGCGCGGCAGTCGGCAGCTACTTCGAGGTGGCACACAAGCCGCTTCTTCGCGGCGTCAAACGTCGTGCCCACACAGCGAATGCCGGATACTGCACTAGAACTTGACTCGTGAGCCGTCCACGGGGCAAACGTCGCCGGCGGGTAGAACACAACCTCCGACGCTTCGTGGTGCCACGGTGCCACCACGATGTCGCAGGCCGTGCCCCGGCCGATGAGCCGCGGCTTCACGCCATCGATCCACGGGTCGGCGACAGACTCAACCCCGAGAAGAAACAGAAAAACGACGATCAGAGAGACCACCGACGCACGAAAGCCGCGTGCAAATGCGCTCATGGAATCGGAACTCCGTCGGAAAGCAATGGTCTGGCTAATCAGCTGAGCAAAGGCTTCACAACCTCGGCCTCTTTCACGATCTCGATTGGCCGTGTTCCGAAGGCGACGAGTTCCTTGTTGGAATCGATGCCCATCTGGTAGTAGATCGTGGCCATTAGGTTCTCGAGGGTCACCGCATCACGGGCAGGTTCGCCACCGGTCGAATCACTCGCTCCGTAGATCAAACCGGGCTTGAACCCGCCGCCGGCGAGCATCATCGAGTAGACACGGGCCCAGTGATCGCGGCCGCTTTCCCTGTTGATTTTTGGAGTCCGACCGAATTCAGACGTCACCCACACCAGCGTCGAGTCAAGGAGGCCGCGGCGATCGAGATCGTTGACCAATCCGGCAAGGGCATAATCAAGCGGCCGCATCTGGTCGAGGCAGGCCTTCTTCACGTCCCCGTGACAGTCCCACGAACCGTACTCGAGGGTGACGAACCGCACGCCCGCTTCGACGAGCCGACGGGCAATGATCAGCCGCTCGGAAAGCCCCTTGGGGTGAAGCCTCCCGTCGGGGCCCTTGATGTCCCCGGTGACCTCGCTGCCATAGAGTTCGAATGTCTCGTCGGTCTCTCCGTCGAACGAGAAGGCCTTCTGGGCATTGGTCGAGGTAAGCAGCGAGTAGGCCCGGGCATGAAACTCGTCCATTGTGTCGAGGAGCACCGGATTCGCCTCGAGCGCACGAATCCGGTGGTCCACGATGTCGCGGACTCCACGTCGTCGGTCAAGTTGCTCGTGTGAAAGGCCGGCCGGGAGAGAGAAGTCACGAACTTTGAAACCCTTCTTTTGCGTCCCCGGGTCGCCGCCGGTCTCGAACGGTCCATGAATGCTGGGCAGAAACCCGGTGCCGCCGCCAAAGTTGTTTTTGCCGGGGATGGCGATGTAGCAGGGCAGGTCGCCAACCGCACCGAGTTCGTGGGAGACGATCGACCCCATCTGCGGATAGTCGATCACCGGCGTGGGCGTGTATCCGGTGTGGAGATGGTACGTCGCCAGGGCGTGGTCGGGAATCTTGCCAACCACGCTGCGAACGACGGTGATCTTGTCGGCGATGCCGGCTAACTGAGGCAGGTTGTCGCTGAACACGTCGCCGGTCTTCGTCTTCACCACACCGAATGACCCCCGGTATTCGACCGGCGCCTCGGGCTTGGGATCAAACGATTCGTGATGCGGAAAGCCGCCGGGCAGATTGATCTGAATGACGCTCTTGATGCGCTGCGGCAGTCCCTTCAGTCCAGCGGCACCGCCGGTAATCGAAGCCTCGCCGCGGACCGACCGGACACTGAAAAAGTCGGCCAGAGACAGCCCCAAGGCTCCTAGGCTGCCAGCCTGTAAGGCCGAACGCCGCGGCAGACGACGAAAACGGTCACACCCATCACGAGAGGGAACAGCCCGAGTAGCCGAGAGGGCATTGGAATTCATGGCAGCAGACTCCGGAGGGTAGACCGATCGAAGGAGAATTTTAGTGCAAGAGTTACCTCGGCCAAAGCCCGCGGTTTGGACATTATGCAGGTCAGGCAGATCAGGCT
The DNA here is from genome assembly GCA_027622795.1 of Planctomycetota bacterium. Taxonomy (GTDB): domain Bacteria; phylum Planctomycetota; class Planctomycetia; order Pirellulales; family UBA1268; genus CACORA01. The sequence continues at coordinate 5,381 of JAQBZA010000197.1, forward strand.
AATTCGGCCTCAGCGGGCACTCCGGGATGACTCCGACTGCACTTCAAAGGTCACCTCAACGCCATCCTCAGGTACCGACCATGACAAGGGAGCGTCTTGGAGGGCGGCGTAGCGCTTCGGAATCCAGCCCGGTCCCTGCGGTGGATTCTCGAGAAACTCCGTGAGTTTTCTGTCGTAGGCAATCCATTCCGGTGGCGGCACGTTGACGCCGGGCTCGATCGGGGTGTCAGGCTGGGAAATCGACGCCGACGAATTGATCAGGAGCACCCGGTACTTTCCGGGCATCACGCCCCGCTGTTGATTTGTCACGAGTGAGAATCGGCCCTGCCCGTCGACCTTACCATGCGCAGGCTTTGTGTCGCCCACCGGCGTAAAGATCACCTGCACCCCTTCCATCGCCGGCTGCCCATCAACAAGCACTTTCCCGGCAACAGGATGCAACCCGCTGCCGCATCCCGCACTCAGACACACGACCACAGTTGCAGACAGAAAGCGTATGGCTTTCATACAGCCACGTGACCGGTCGGGGTCTGCTGTCTTCTCGGGCCGTGCCCTACTCACTGAACACGCCCCCGTCGGAGCGGTGCCCCATCAACTGAAACACATTCATGTTGAGATTGTCCTGCACGTATTTCACGGTGCCGTCACCGAAGGCAAAGTTGGCTCCACTGTCATGCTTCGATTTGAATCCCAGCCCCGTTCCCCAGTTGCCGCTGTCACAGCCTGTCGGATGCGTGAGATTAATCGGGAGCATGGTAGTCATCGGAACATTACCCCAGGCGACGAAGGCATTTCTGTCATCCCCTTTAAGCCGGTTGGTAGCAGCAGTTTCACCGAGCATGATCGTTTTGCTCGTGCCATCGGTCACCTCACGAAGCCGGATCCGCATCGCCTTTTCCATCGTGTTGACGATGTTGGGATCGGTACCACCTCCCTGGCCGACGTAGTGAAAGAGTCCGCGGACTGCAGACCGCTGCGTGTTACTAGCTTGCACT
>JAQBZA010000198.1 GCA_027622795.1 Planctomycetota bacterium
CCACGGCGGCCGGAGAGTGGATGATCGGGGGCTGCGAGGCGAAGGTGTTTGCCTGGGCGGGCGTGCTCTGGGCGGCGGGTGAGATTGCCCGTGACCGCTGGGCGGCCGCATGGGTGACGCTCGGGGCGGCGACGGCCGTGCATCCCTTGGTTGGCGGCTGGGGGATGATCGCCCTGGTGATCGAGCAGCTGGTGTTTGCCCGTCGCCTGTCGATACCGCTTATGCCACTGGGGGTCGGAGTGGCATTGGCGATGGTCGGCATCTGGCCGGCCTTCATGCTTTCGTATGGCGTCGATCCGGCGGTGCGGGCGGCAGCGACGCGGATCTATGTGACCGAGCGGCTGCCGCACCATCTCCTGCCACGGACCTTTGCCGACGGCATGATCGCCCGGCACTTGCTGGCGGTATGTATCTCGTGGCTGATCGCAAAACACCTGCCGGAAAGTGACGCCCGCCGCCGGCTTCATGGCTTCACGCTCGCGGCGCTGGCCATTTCGCTCGCCGGCTACGCGATCGCCTTCACGGAGGCCGTGGATGCCGATGTCGCCTACGGCTTGCTCAAGTTTTATTGGTTTCGGCTGAGTGATGGCCTCGCGCCGCTGGCCCTGGCGATCGGGGCGGCGACGATCCTCGCCGAGGCGCGGGTGCTCGAAAAAATGTTTGGCTCGGCGACTGCCGTACGGTGGGCGGCGTTGCTGCTGCTGGCGATCGACCTCGGCAATGAGAGCCGCCACTGGCCGCTCCCCGGGCGGGACGTGGTGCCGCGGGCCGACAAGTTCATGCAGGCCGACGCGTGGAGAGAGATCTGCGGCTGGGTGGCCGGCAACACTCCGGCCGACGCCTGCTTCGTCGTGCCGCGTCGGGCCGGCAGTTTTGTCTGGCGGACGGGCCGGGCGGAGGTCGTGAACTGGAAAAACATCCCCCAGGCGCCGGAATCGATCATCGAGTGGCGGCAGCGGCTGGTCGACTGCTTTTCGCGCGGTGGCGGAATCAAAGGCATGGAGACTGACGCAGCGGCGCTCGGCCGCGAGCATCTTGTCGCCGTGGCAAAGAAGTATGCCGCCGACCATGCGATCGTGGCGGCCGACACTCCGGGGCTCGCTGGCCCTGGCCTCACGCGGCTGCATGCCAATGACCATTATGCTGTCTACAAAATAGCTGCCGCGACAGATCCTTAGGACTTACCAGGTGAAAGAAAATCGAGGCGGGGCGGTCCACGCAGTCGTATTCGATCTCGACGGGCTGCTCGTCAACACGGAAGACCTCTATCAGCACGTCGGCACGGAGATGCTCCGCCGCCGCGGCCATACGTTTGATGCCGACCTGCTCGACGCGATGATGGGCCGGCCGCAGCAGGTCGCGCTGCAGGTGATGATCGACTGGCACAGTCTGCCCGACACGATCGAAACACTTGCCGCCGAGACGAAAGAGATTTTTCAGGGCCTGCTCGATTCGCGGCTGGAGCCGATGCCGGGGGCGGTGTCGCTCGTCGAAGATCTCGTGCAGCGTGGTCTGCCGCGGGGTGTGGCCACAAGCAGCGGGCCCGACTTCGCCCATGATGTGCTTGGCCGGGTCGGCCTGCTCGACCGGTTTGGCTTCGTGCTCACGAGCGCTGATGTCACGCATGGCAAGCCGCATCCCGAAATCTACGAAACGGCCGCGCGGCGGCTGGGGGTGGTGCCGGAGCGGATGCTCGTGCTCGAAGACTCGGCGACCGGCTGCGCGGCGGCCGTCGCTGCCGGTGCGGTGGCGGTGGCGGTGCCGGGAGGCCACAGCCGGCGGCACGAATTCCCCGGGGCGCGATTCATCGCCGACTCGCTCACCGATCCTCGGATCTCCATGCTGTTGTAGGACAGGTTTCCAAACCTGTCTGCCGGCGTAGGACAGGTTTCCAAACCTGTCTGCCGGCGTAGGACAGGTTTCCAAACCTGTCGGTGGGCAGGCTTCAGCCTGTCGTGTCGGAAAGTAGGACAGGCTTCAGCCTGTTACGATCTTCCTTATGAACGCCACCCCGCTGCTCTCGAATCTGCTTGCCGCCCTCGCCGAGGTGAAGCTGGAGGTGGTCCTGATCGGCAATGCGGCGGCGGCCATCCAGGGCGCACCCGTCACCACGATCGACTTCGACTTCATGTTTCGCGACACGCCGACCAACCTCCGCAAGCTCAAGACAGTGGCCAAGGCGTTGCCCGCGGTCGTGATGCGACCGTACTACCCGGTGTCGAAGCTGTATCGCATGGTCAACGACGACACCGGCCTCCAGGCCGACTTCATGCCGGTGATTCACGGTGTGCGGTCGTTCGATGGGCTCAAGAATCGAGCCACGCGGCACGTTGTCGGCGGGCAGCCGCTGCTCGTCGCGGCGCTCGACGATATCATCAAAAGTAAGAAGGCTGCCGGCCGTGACCGCGATCGGGCTGTGATTCCGGTTCTGGAGCAGACGCTCCGGGCGATTCGCAAACAGTGACGAAGTGGCCTGCAAAGAAGAGTGACGGGAGGAGTGACGGATGCCCCGCAGGAAGAATGCTGCGAAACGGCAGTCGGCGCAGCCGAGGGCTGGCCGCGGACGGCACGTGGCCGTCTCGGTGGATGCCCGACAAGCATCGCTTGCCGTCCTCGCGGCCGAGACTGACCGTCAACTCCAAGATCTCATCGCCCGCCGCCTCGCCCTGCCGGTGGACAAGCGGATGAACTTCCTCCGTCGGCGGCTGCCGGGCGGCGGTAGTTGCCTTTGACGTGAGAGAAAATATGTTGCCGATCCCGTAATCGTCAGGCTGCTGGAGAGGAAAGAGCGGGAAACGAAAGCGTAGTCATGTTTCTCCATCGATACGCCATTTGGCCGGACGTTCCGCGAGCCATTCTCCATCGGCCGTCCAGCGATGAAAGTCGTCAGCCTCCCACACGAGGAGCGTGAGCCAGCCGTTCCCCACAAGGTCGGCCACCGTGCGGTGCTTTTTGATCACCCGTTCCACGGCCATCCGCAGGGTCTCGATCACCACCGTCAGCCGCAGCGGCTCGTGGACGAGTTTGCAGCCGTTTGAGACCGCCTGCCAGGGGAGGCCGGTCATCAGATCGCCACCATTGCCAAGCAACACCCCGAGTTGGCCCGTCACGTTGTGGATCAGTTTGTTACCGCTCCCGAAGGCCCGGTTATCGACGGCCGAGGCGTAGTACTGCAGGTTGATCCAGCTCATGACAATCATTGGCGCGGTCATGATCAGCTCCAGCACCGTGCCTTCCGGGTCGCGGGAAGGGTCATAGCTGTGCATGAAGGTGCGGCCACCGAGATCGAGGCCGGTCGTCCGCGACCGCGGCGCGATGATGAAGGCCGCCGCCGATAAGCCACCTCCGCCGCCACCTGGAAGAAATGGCGGGCCAGGACCGCCGCGGAAGGCGCCGCCTCGCCCGGCCCCGGACCATCCGCTGGACAGAGGCTCCCCTCTGCTGCGATCAGGCCGGGATACGTGGCCGCGAGTACCGCGTCATAGGCCAGCCTGATGGCCGTCAGCCCGACGAGATGCTCGTCCATCGTGCAGCCATCCGTGAGCGTGGCCTGCCAGAGCCGGTACCGTAGGAACGACGCCCAGCCGGCGATCGATGAAAGTTCGCAGTGGAGAAACGGCTGCCAATGCTCTGTCGGCACGGCCAGCCGGCCCAAGAGTGAGGCCACCGCTTGATCGGGTTCCACGGGTAGTCCGGCGACGAATCGTCGGAAGCCTCTCAAGCCCAGCATGTCCATCCGACGGCTGATTCGAAACGCTTCCCTCCACGCCTCGTAGAGCGGCAGATGTTTCCACGGGCTGCCCCACGCTGCCTGTCCACGGTCGTAGTGAAGGCCGCAGTGCCGTGAGATATCGGTGATCACATGGCTCGACCAGCTGCTACCGAGCCGACGATCGATCACCTCACTGACCGTGGAATACCGCCGTTCGGATGTGCTGCCACCATCGACTGGTCCCGTGCTCCGTTCGGCCACGGCCGCCTCGGCCAACTGCTGCATGAGCGGCTGCGAGCTCGACCCGGAGTAAAGGTCGGGATACAGCTCGACGCACTGCTCAAACGCCTGCTCCACGTCTGTCACGGCAATCTCCCAGCGATCGAACAGGTCGCGGTAGTACGCGGCCGGAAGCAACAGCTCACAGTCTCGGACATCCCGCAATATCTGACGGCCTTCGAGAAACCGTCGCGGGGCGAACCCCAGAAACGGATTGACGGCCACATAGTCCTCGAGCGGCCACAGCGGCGGTATCAGGGCGGTGACGGTGTTGATCGCGGCGGTGACCTGCTCGAGCTCCGCGGGTGTGGCGACCGGGTGATCAGTAGCCGCAGCCGGGTGGTAGCCCGTCATGGCGAGGCTCGAAGGAAAGTGGGGCATCGTGGTGACTCCCGATGGCGGCAGAGCGAGAAAAGGCCGTTTCACTGGTGATGGCCACGGCACGAAAGATGTCAATCAGGGCACCGGTGTGGAGAGCCCCCACACGCGGGCCGTGAGTTGACGTGCCGGGATGTCGAGAGAGCGAGATGAGCGGGCTCAGCCGGATCACGAGGAACCCACCGGCATTGATGATTCCCGCATGCATGAGCGCCGAGACCGGTGTTGGGGCCTCCATGGTGTCGGGCAGCCCAGACCGCCCACGGGCGATCGGCGTATTGGAGCAGCAGTTTATGCAGGCCAAGACTGGTGAGCATCCAGGCGACGGTGAACATCAAAAGGTTGCGGGCCACGACCAGCACGAGCACGCTGCCGATTGTGAAGGCCAGCCACTTGAAGAACCGTCCTTGGCCTGCCTCACCGTCGAGACTTTGAACCGAAAACCGTGCGATCACGAGCCCCACCGTGGCGATCAGCAAATTCATCACGGCGGCAAGTGGATCGAAGTAGATCCCGACGTTGACGGGTAGGGGAGTGGGAGCGGCCAGGATGGCCCGGTCAACCGTGCTGGTCAGTCGCAGCAAGCCAGCTGCGATCGTCGGTAATTGTTTCCGGTGAGCTACAGGGGAACTGCCGGCGGCGGTGGGGCTTCATCGGCCGCGGGGAGTTTTCGGGGCGGAAGCCACTCAGGGGCCTTGCTATGCTTTCGGTCACGGTCGAGGCCTGTGCTCAGCGTCGGCCCGGCCCACCAGGAATTCCACCTCATGGCCAAGAAACCTCGACGTCCTGCGGCGGCTCGATCCGCTTCCGTAGCCCCTGCAGCCCGGTGGACATTTCTCACGAACCACTCGCACGTGTTGATTCTGCTGGCCCAAAGCCCCTTGAGGGTGCTGCGGGCGGTGGCCTCCGAGGTGGGCATCACGGAGCGGGCGGTTCAGCGGATCATCGCCGACCTCGAGGAGGCGGGAGTGATCGAGCGGCAGCGGGTCGGCCAGCAAAATCAATATCGCGTGCGAACGAACGTGCCCTTGCGGCATCCGATCGAGTCCCATCGCACCGTCGGAGATCTCGTGGGCATCATCTGACTTCCGGTATCGAGCCGTGACGGCACCACGTGCGTCGGCTACAGCCGCACGCCGATTTTTTGGGCCTGCAGCCGCAACGCCTTCTCGAACGCAGGAAACGGATACTCCTTGCGACGCTCGATCGCCCAGATGTAGGTCGAGTCAACGAGTTTGCCCGGGAGCTTGCCGGTGCGGACGAGCATGACCACCTTCTCGATGAAGTCTTCCTCCGCAGGGAGCTGGGCCCGGAGGCCAGCCTTGAGGCGGTCTTCGAGGCCGGCGGTACGACCGGCCGGGGGAAGGTCATCGGCGCGGGCTGCAAGCGGTGCAGCCGCGAGGGCAAAGAACAGGCAGAGGAGGGCGGGGCGGAAGGGCATGGGCGAATGAGAGACAGGCCGAAGCCTGTCCTACTGGAAGCGGGCGAGGGCGTAGGATTTTTTTCCGGAACGGAGCACGAGCGTGGAGCCGCCGGCAAGATCGCTGGATGTGAGCCGATAGGCGGCATCCGAGACGCGGCGGTTGTTCACGTAGCCGCCCCCCTGCTCGATCGTGCGGCGGGCGGCACCGCGGCTGGCGGCCAGCCCTGTCGCCTGCAATGCCTCGATGAGCGGCAGCCCTTCGCCCGCCAGACTGACGCGCGGAAAATCGTGGCTCGGCACGTCGGCGAATATCTCGACCAGGGCGGCGTCGTCGAGGTCGCGGATCTCGGCCCCGAAAAAGATCTCCGTCGCCTGCTTGGCCGTGATCAGTCCGGCGTCGCCATGGACGAGGCGGGTGAGCTCCTCGGCAAGCCGCTTCTGCGTCTCGCGGGCCGCGGGATTGGTGGCCCGCTTCTCGCCATACGCGGCAAGATCCTCCGGCGTGAGGTCAGTGAGCCGCGCCAGGCAGCGGCCGGCATCGTCGTCGTCGAGGTTGATCC
>JAQBZA010000199.1 GCA_027622795.1 Planctomycetota bacterium
TGGCCACCCACACCCCCCTCGAAGCCTCGATCGGCAAACTCCGTAACCTCTTCACCTCAGCGGAGCGAAAACTCCTCGACTCCAGCACGGGCAAAAAGCTGGCCGCCGCCAGCGAGCGGCAGGCGAAGGATCTGCTGCGGCAGTGCCGCGTGCTCCGCGACAAGTGGCGGGATCTCGTCGGGGCACAGGCCCGCACGTTGAAGCGGGGCAGGAAACGGGCCGCCGGCTCACGGGTGATCGCCACCACGCCCACGAACAAGCGGAGTCAGCAGAAGCATTCTGTGTTCACTGACGTGGTCGCGCATATCGAGACGCATCTGGCCGGTCTCACCGGTGAGTCAACGGTCACGCGACCAACGGCGGCCAAGCCGACTGCGAAAAAGCCCGCGGCCCAAAAGGCCTCGGCTGCCCGAGTTGCTGCCAAGAAGACGTCGACGGCGAAGGCGACAGGAGCCTCGGGCAACGCCGCCACGGCAGCGAAGGCCAGGTCGATCTCGCGGAAGGCGCGGCAGGCCGGGGCGATCAAGTCGCTCGAGTCATCGTCTGTGTCCGGGCTGCGGACGACGACGGCCAAGCAGCGCAAGGCGACCGCCGCCCTCAAGGCGGAGCGACTCAAGCTGAAGGGAGTGACGACGCGGCGGGCCGGTCATGCGAAGGTGCAGGGAGGGCGATCCCAAGCCCGTCGCGACGGGCGCAACGCGCAGCGTTAGGCGGCGGATGGCCCGTCATCATGTGGCTGTTGCCTTGCGGGATCGCTCGGTGGCGCGGAACTCCCAGGGCGGCATCGGATTGGGCTGGGCCCAGAGCCCCAGCCGCTGGGCCTTTGCCTGCTCTTGCGCCGTCGCCAGGGAGGCGTCTTTGGAGTAGGCCGCGTAGTGCCAGGCGTTGCCGGTGGCGATCATCTGCCGATTGACATCGATACCGTTGATGAACAGGTGAGCGATCCAGCGGCCGTACCGGTCTTTGCCTTCGTCACGCACCTCGACGGTCTTGCCAAACACGAGATCAGCAAGGGCATCGCGGGAGACCTGGCCGAAGTCCTGCCCCATTTCCGGGGCATCCATCTCGGCGAGACGAATCTTTTGTTGCTGATTGTTTTCGTCGAGACAGGTGACCGTGTCGCCGTCGTACACGCCGACCACCCGCCAGAGATGGGTGTTGGCCGCGCGATTGGCCGGCGACTGGAGCGGCACCGAACTGGTCGGCTGCACCGGCACCGGGGCGGCCGGCGAAGCGGCGGCCAGCGACGACGCTCCTTGCTGGCTGGCCGCGGCCGCAGCAATCGCTGGTGGCGCTACCGCGGCAGCGGCGGCCCCAAAGCCGGCCGCGTCTGACGTGGGTGCGGGCACCCACTGCGAAGGTGGCGGGGCCAGCGGCTGCCCGGAGGGGAATCCTGGCGGCTGCGACTGAAAGCCGGACGGAGCCTGGTATGCGGGTGGCGGCTGATAGCTTGGCGGCGGAGCGAGCTGCTGCGCTGCCGGCGGTGGGCTGATCGCAGTGCCGCCCAGTTGGGGAGCGCCGGGTGGATACTGCCAGGCCTGCGGCGTGTAGCGGGCGGTCGTCGCCGGGGGGAGCGCGTAGGTTGGCGGCGGCACCCCCTGCGATTGAAACGTCCAGCCCGGAGCCATGCCGGCCGGGGGCACATACCCGGGAGCCTGCTTGCGGTTGACGGGCACTGCTGTCGCGCGAGGGATGGCCGGCACGGGCGGGCCGACCGGGTAGGTAAACGTATACGTCGGCGCGAAGTAGCGGGTGAATGGTTTGCCGTCGGGGCCGATCCCCTGATAGGGCACCGGCTGCGGAGTCCAGCCAGACGGGATGGCTCCCCCGGGAATGACAGCCGACGGCAGGGCCGGCGCCTGCCAGTACGGAGGAGGGCCCGCTGGAGCCGTTGGGGCAGCGGAGGCGGTTGGAGCCGCGGGGCTCTGCGCCTCCACTCGTGGGGCGCTTCCTGCCAGCATGACGGCAACCAATGCCCCGAGGGCGCACGCCAAGAGCGGCCGCTCGCGGCGGCAGAAAGCCCGCTCCCCATGTCGGCATCCTTGCCGCACGCAACGCCCTCCTGGCGAATCGATGGCGTTTGTAGACAGTTTCCCCGTAGGATGCGATCGGAATTTCCTCCGCGGAGCATCCATCCCGCGAGGGTGGCTCCGCATGCCTTGCCGCGCCGGTGGGGTCTGGAGCAAGTCTGCGGATTCGAGGTGTTTTTCTCATGGTCGCAGGTGGCATGGCAGGTCAGTGGCGGATCGCATGCTGGCATGCCATCGCGGGCATGGCTGCGGCGCTGCCGCTCTCAGCACCGGCTGACGCGGTCGCCGACCATGCCGTGGCCCCGCTCACGGTCGCAGCTCGGCGGGCCGGCCTGCGCGTGCTGACCGGAGAGCATCTGACGTTGGTCACCGATCGTCCTGCTCGGGATGGCGACGGCGTGGCCGAACTACCGCAGGTGTTCGACGAGGCTTTTGTCGCTTGGTGTCACCACTATGGCACCAAGCCACAGGACCATCGCGACTGGCGGGCCTTCGGCTGCCTCGTTGTCAATCGCGACCGGTTTCGCGCGGCCGGTCTCCTCCCCGATAGCGTGCCCGATTTCAGCAACGGCTTTTGCGACCGCAACCGCTTTTGGATGATCGATCAGACCAATGCCGCCTATCGGCGACACCTGCTGCTCCATGAGGGGGTGCATGCCTTCACGATATCGCTTCGGAATCTCGACACCCCCGCCTGGTATACCGAGGGCATTGCCGAGCTCCTGGCGACCCACCGCCTCGAGGTCGCCGCCGATGGCGGCCCCCAGTTTGTCGCCACGCCGATGCCGCAGGCGGCCACCGACGTCGAGCAGCTCGGCCGGATCGAGGCGATTCGGCGGTTGCGGGCAGCCGGTGAGATGCCGGGGCTTAATGCGGTGGTTGCGGCAGAGGGCTCCGCCCATGGCGACATGACGCTCTATGCTTCCAGCTGGGCCGCCGCAGCCATGCTCTCGTTGCACCCGCGCTATGCGGCGGCCTTCGCAGCCACCGAGCGGGAGGGGCTGGGCCGTGACTTCACAAGTCGGCTGACACGCAGCCCCGGATGGGACGCTGCGACGGTGGCTCGCGACTTCGATGCCTTCACCGACGACGTCGACTACGGCTACGACTTTTCCCGCTCGGCCATCGATTGGGGAGACGGCATACCGCCCGCTGGCCGCCGAGTGGGGCCTCAGGTGGTCGAGGTTGACGCGGCACGAGGCTGGCAAAACAGCGGCCTCCGGCTCACTCGCGGCCAGCGGTATACAGTGCGGGCACAAGGCCGCGCGAAAGTAGGACAGGCTTCAGCCTGTCACCAGGACGCTTCAGCCTGCCAGCTGGAAACGGAGCCCGACGGCATCTCCATCGACTGGTATCGCGGCCGCCCGCTGGGCCGATTGCTCGCCGCCCAGTGGGCCGCTTTCCCGGTGGGGCCGGACGCCGCACCGGGCGGGCGACCACGGTTCCTCATCGTTGCCGAGGGCGCCGCGGGAGACTTCATCGCACCCGTCGACGGGCCACTGTTTTTCAAGCTCAACGAATCACCTGGCGACCTCGCCGACAACGCGGGGGCCTTCCAAGTGGACGTCAGCGTGGGCGATGCGGCACCGTCGCCATGACGGTTTGCAAAAGCCGCTCGTGTCGACGATCGTAAGGCTTCCCAGAGAGACACTCGATGGACGCAGACGCGATTCGCACGATCTCGCACGTGTCGGAGGAGCAGGCCCAAGAACTTGTGGCAGCCGGCCTTGACGATCTCTCGCTCGACGCTGTTTCCTCTCTGACCGCAGAGGTGGCCAGGATTCTCGCCCGGCACGATGGCGGGCTGGCCCTCAACGGACTCACGTCACTTTCCGACGATGTGGCCGAAGCATTGGCAACCCACGAAGGGGTGTTGTCGCTCGATGGCTTGACCGACCTCACGCCATCGGTCGCCGAGCGGCTTGCCAAGCATGAGTCGCTCCTCTATCTCGATGGGCTGATCGAACTTTCTGAAGCTGCAGCGGCCGCATTGGCCCGCCACGCCGGGCCAATGCTGTCTCTCACAAGGCTCTCGCCGTGCCCAGTGGCGGTGGCCCAGATGCTGGCACGTCATCGTGGGAGAGTGGATTTCGGGGACATCATCAGCTTGCCTTCCGCAGAGTGGGCGCGAGAGTCATTACGTCGGCACGGTGGCGTGCTCGACCATATCGAGGATGTTTCTCCGGAAGCGGCACAGGAATTGGCGTCTCATGAAGGCCCCCTTTCACTCAACGGTCTGCGTGTGGCCTCCGACGACGTGATCACGGCGCTGGCTCGGCACAGCGGCAGTCTTTCGCTCAAAGGTCTCACATCACTTTCAACCACGGCCGCGAAGGCACTTCGGCAGCACCGCGGCGGGCTTGTTATCGGCCAGCTCCAGCAGCTCTACGATGGCGGCTGGACGAGGGCAATCGTTCGTAAACGCGGTGGTCGCCTCGATCACGTGACCGACCTGTCTCGTGAGGCCGCCGCTGAGTTGGCTGCCTACGATGGCTCGCTGTCACTCAACGGTCTTGCCGACCCGCCGGAAGCCGTCCTCCTCGCGCTGATGCCCCACCGGCATTCGCTTTCACTCGCGTCGATTCGGGCCGTAGTGCCTTCCACGGCTGCCGTGCTGGCCCGCCATCAAGGAACGAACCTGACGCTGGATGGCCTTTGCGAAATCACTCCCGAGGCGGCCGCTGTCTTGGCTCAATATGCGGGCAGCCTTTCCCTGGGTGGCCTGAAGCGGCTCCCACCTGACGCGGCAGCCGCGTTTGCTGCGCATGGGCTTGGCCTCTCTTTTCCAGGGCTCGAGGATCTTTCCGCGGAGGCTGCGTCATCCCTCGCTTCGCATCGCGGGATGCTCTATCTCGATGCCCTGAAATCGGTCTCACCCGCCGTTGCGACGGCCCTCGCCCGCCATGCCGGCTCGCTGCTTTCGTTGGCTGGCATCACAACACTCACGGATGAAGAAGCTACTGCCCTCAGTGGATACGGTAGCGTTCTCTCCCTCAGCGGGCTGACCTCGCTTTCCGAGGAATCAGCCAAGATCTTCGCGGCTCGGCCATCCTCGGTGGTGCTGACCAGACTCACGGAAATGCCACCCGCCGTGCAGGCGATTCTGCAAAAGAAGGCCTGACGAAGCCGCCCCTCCGCCCTCGAGCCGGCGAGACATGGAGGCTAAATGACCGCTCGGCTGGCGGCATGTCAGCTCTGGGCGACGAGCTCCTTGCCATGCACGGTCGGTAGGTCGCTCGAGCCTATCAGCCAGGTGTCAATCGCATGGGCGGCCTCGCGGCCTTCGTTGATCGCCCACACGACCAGGCTCTGGCCGCGACGGCAGTCACCTGCCGCAAAGACGCCTTCCACGTTGGTCGTGTAGCGGCCGTAGTCGGCGGCGAAGTTGCTCCGCTTGTCGACCGCGACACCGAGCTGCTCCGCCACGGTCGGCTCCGGGCCGCCGAAGCCGAGGGCCATCAGCACCATCTGGCAGGGCCACTCCTGCTCGCTCCCCTCGACCACCGTGAAGGGGGCGCCGCCCGCCTGCGGCTTGCTCCAATCGACCCGCACCGTCTTGACCGCCCGGAGGTTGCCGGCATCATCACCGAGAAACTCGACCGTTTGCACGGAGAACTCCCGTGGATCGCCGGGAAGCTGCTTGCCCGGCAGGTGGGAGTAATCAAAGTGGGCCGCCGCCTCGACATGGCCGTAATCTTTCCGCAGGATCTTCGGCCACTGCGGCCAGGGATTGTTGGCCGCCCGCTCCAGCGGTGGCTGGGGCACGATCTCGAAGGTGACCAGCGACCGGCAGCCGTGTCGCAGCGAGGTGCCGATGCAGTCGGTGCCGGTATCGCCACCGCCGATCACGATCACGTCCTTGTCTTTCGCCGAGATGTAATGCCCGTCGGCGAGGTGCGAATCGAGAAGGCTGCGGGTGTTTTGGGTGAGGAAATCCATCGCGAAGTGGATGCCGGCCAGATGCCGCCCCGGAGTCTTCGCGAAGAAGTCGTTGGGCCGCGTCGCTCCCACGCAGAGGGCGACCGCATCAAACTCCTCACGGAGCTGTGCGGCCGAGATGTCTTTGCCGATCGCGACACCCGTCTTGAAGATCACCCCCTCGGCCGCGAGCAGATCGACCCGCCGCTGCACGACCTTTTCCTTGTCGAGCTTCATGTTGGGGATGCCATACATCAACAGGCCGCCGATGCGGTCGGCCCGCTCGAAGACGGTGACCTCGTGGCCCGCGGCATTGAGTTGGGCGGCGCAGGC
>JAQBZA010000200.1 GCA_027622795.1 Planctomycetota bacterium
AACATAGAGTTGGGCTCCGACCCCGGGGTAGGCCCCGGCGGGAATCGCTGGGTAGTAGTAGTTGCTGAAGACATCGGGGGTCGGTGCCTCGACACCACCATTGATCGGATTGGCATCCGCTACCGGCAGCCCAACCAGATAAGAAAACGCCAGTCCGGCGATCCCGGCCATTATCCGGCTATGGATTTGCATCGCTTTTCCTCCCTGAAGCCACTTCTGTGGACAGCCACGCATCCTGCCGTGCCGCTGTCAGATTTTCTCCGACCTCGGGACGGCCCTCCGTGGCCCTTGCCCGCGATCAGAATGCGAGTCGGTCGAACCACCCCGCATCTGTTGTCGCTTCGGCAGAACCGGGCTGGCCGAATCATTCCGACCCGGAACTCATGGTGCCGCCCCCCTCACGGAAAAACTCCCCCCGGGCCGAATGATCGTCAGCGTTGGATTTCAAGGCCGGACAACCACTACAATTTGCCCTTCTTGCCAGGCGGTCGGCTGGCAGCTTTCCCATGCCCTTAGTCAGAGTTATTTTCTTCGCCCATGCCTGCCTCGGCCCGCCCGCGCAAAACACCCCGCAAACCAGCACGTCCCTCCTCGGCTGCCGCCTCCCGCAGCCGGGTCAACCAGTTGGCCACCGCCGCCGCCACCAAGGCTCCGGCAACCAAACGGCGGGCCTCGGCCCAGAAGCTCGCCGCCGGCCAGCGGGACATCTCCGTCAGCGAGTTCTTCGCGAAGAACCGCCACCTGCTCGGCTTTGACTCACCCCGGAAGGCCCTGCTGACAAGTGTCAAGGAGGCGGTCGACAACTCGCTGGACGCCTGCGAAGAGGCCGGCATCTTGCCCGAGATCTGGGTCAAGATCGACCAGGCGGGTGAGAGCGGTAAACGCTACGCAGTCAGCGTGCAGGACAATGGGCCTGGTATCGTCCGCAAGCAAATTCCGCTGATCTTCGGCAAGCTGCTTTACGGCTCGAAGTTTCATCGGCTGCGGATGAGCCGCGGTCAGCAGGGCATCGGCATCTCGGCGGCCGGGATGTATGGCGTGCTCACCACCGGCAAGCCGGTGAAGATCATCTCCAAGATCGACGCCAAGCATCCGGCCCACTACTACGAACTGAGGATCGACACCAAGACCAACCAGCCCGAGATCTTGAATGGTAAGGGAGAGGGCGTTGATATCCCCGCCGGCAAGAGTGGGGCCGAGTTGATGAAGAAGCACTCGATCGAGTGGGTGGCCGAAAACGACCTGGACGAACCGATCACACACGGCACCCGCGTCACAATCGAGATGGAGGCGAAGTTTCAACGTGGCCGCGGCAGCGTCGAGGAATATCTTGAGCAGACGGCGATCTCGAACCCCCATGCCCGCATTCACTTCATCGGCCCCGACGGCCAGGAACGGATCCTGGAGCGAGCCAACGACGAGTTGCCGCCAGAGCCCAAGGAGATCAAACCGCATCCCTATGGGGTCGAACTCGGCCGCCTGGTCACGATGCTGCAGGAACACCCCAAGCTCACTCTCGCCCAGTTCCTCACGCAGTCGTTTTCGCGGGTCTCCCCCGGCACTGCCAAGAAACTCTGCGACTCAGCCAAGCTCTCCCCCCGCGCGACAACAGGCAAACTCGGCCGCGGCGAGGCCGATGCTCTCTTCAAGGCGATCCAAGACACGAAGATTCCGCCGCCGGCGACCGACTGCATCGTGCCGATCGGAGAGCAGCGGCTCCTGGCCGGCCTGAGGCAGGTCGTGCCCGGTGAGTTCTTCACCGCGGCTACACGGCCCCCTTCCGTGTATCGCGGCAACCCATTCTTGATCGAGGCGGCGCTGGCCTACGGCGGCGGCGTGTCATCCCAGCGGATCAGCCGTGAGGCCCTCGGTGAACTTGCCAGTGAGAGCGACTCGCGGAGCCTGCGGCAGTTCCTCACCACCACGTTTGCGGGTGTGGGCGCCGAAGGGGCCGACAAGATTCTTACCGAAGCCCAGCTGGCGCCGCGGCAGTCGCCCTCCAAGTTGAAGAAGCAGCAGCTTGATGCGCTCCACGAGGCGATGCAGCATGTGAGTGCCGACGAGGGGCAGTCGATGAACGTGCTGCGGTACGCCAACCGGGTGCCGCTCCAATTCCAGCCCGCCGCCTGCGCCGTCACCCAGACGATCACCTCGACCAACTGGCGGTCCTACGGGCTCTCGCAATCCCGCGGCGGCCTCCCCTCGGGGCCGGTGACGGTGATGGTGCACGTCGCCAGTGTCTGGGTGCCGTTCACGAGCGAATCGAAGGAGGCGATCGCCCACTATCCCGAGATCCAAAAGGAGATCCGGCTGGCGCTGCAGGCGGTGGGCCGGAAGCTTGGCATGTACATGCGGCGGCGGCTCCGCGTCGCCCAGGAGGGGCAGCGCCGCAGCATCTTCCTCCGCTATCTCGGCGAAGTGGCCACCGCCGTCTCTGTCATCAACGGTGTTGATCGGGCAAAGCTCTACGACCAGCTGCTGGCGGTTGCGAAGAAAAAGACAGCCGAGGCCGACGTCAAACTCGACGACCGTGGCCGCCCAATCGAGGAGGAGGAAGATCTCGACCTTGGTGATAACTGCATCATCGTTCCCCAGATACCTCCCGGTGAACCCGAACACCAGGAGCACGACCTCGATGACCAGGCCGTGAAGCAGCCCCGACGACGCAAGAAGCGTCGCCGGTAACTGTCTCACGCCCGATCCCTGAGGCTTTGTTCGAGGCAGTCTTGCATCATCCCGGCTTCGACGCCTTCAGTCGCTCAACTTCCGCCTCAAGCGACTTCACCCGCTGCTCCAGTTGCTCGAATCGCTGACGAGCCTTTTCCATGCGTTCCTGCATGGCTCTGCGGGCATCCTCAAATCGCTCCCGCATCTCAGGCGGCACCCCGGGCGAGCCACCAGGCAACCCGCGCCATGCAGGACGACCACCCGGCATCGGCCCATGGTCATGTCCACCATGCTCACCATGCTCGCCTCCGTGCGGTCCTCCGTGTCTTGGTCCGCCTTGCGGAGGCCGAGGCTGATCGCCACGCGGCGGCCCACCACGTTCCATGCGCCCCAGAAGCTGTTCCAGTTTGTCAGCCAGCCGATCAACCTTGGCTCCCAAGTCACCCGCCCGCTCGTATGTCGCACCATCATCATCCGCAGCCGTCACGGCCCGCATCCGCCCCGTCGCCACCACGAGACCCATTGCACAGGCCGCCAATCCAAGCCATTTCCAAAAATGTTTCATCGTCGAGGCCCTCAAGTTGGTAGGTTTTGCAGACACTGAATAAACGATCCTGGCACGCGAAAGTTTCGCAGCCTCAGAGACGAGACCATGCCCGACATTTTCGACACGCTCGCTGCTGCGGCAGACAGACACGGTTCTGAGGCCATGCTCACCGCGCTGGCCGATTCTCTCCAGCAGCGCCATCGCTGGCACGCCCTTTTTGATCTCCGGCTCCTCCAGGCCCGCATGACCCTCGGCCTGCCCGCCAGCGGCGACCTGGGGCCGCTCGATGAGGCACTCCGCGATCAACTCGATCAGGCGTCTCTGGCCGCCTGCCGCGAGGTGGGCTGGCCCCTGCTTGACGAGGGGCATGTGGCGGCGGGATGGATGTACTTGAGAGCAGCTGCCGAACCAGCAGACGTAGCGCGGCGGCTCGCGTTGTTGGCCGAGAGGCTCCCGGAGGATGATGAGGCAGCAACGGCTCGGCTTCAGGAAATTATTCATGTTGCACTCTGGGAGGGGGTCGACCCCGCGCTTGGCATCCGGTTGGTGATCGACTCGCAAGGCACCTGCAATTCGATCACAGCCTATGAACAGGCGGTGACCCGTCTTCCGGGTTCCCGTCAGGAAGGAGCCGCGGGCGTGCTCGTCGATCACCTGCATCGAGAAGTCTTCGCGGCGTTGGCGGCTGACCTCGAACGGCGGAGCCTGGTGACCCCCGATCAGATCACCGCGGCAACGTCGATTGTCGCATTGCTTGAAGCCGCTGGTGGCCTGCGCGACGACCCAAGCTTTCATGTCGACGTGTCGCACCTCCAGTCGGTGCTTCGCTTTGCACGGGTCTGCACCGAGCGGGCGACGCTCGAGAAGGCCTGGGAACTGGCGGTGTATGCCTGCCGGCTGCCCGAGGAGGTGACCTACCCTGGCGAACCGCCCTTTGAAAACGTCGGCGAGGCGTCACGGCTTTTCTACGCGGCACTCCTCGGCCGCGATGTCGAAGAGGCTCTTGCCTCCTTTCGCCAGGCCGCATCACCGGAGCAGGTGCAGCCGGGCGATGCCCTCCCCGCCGACACGCTCACCTACCTCCTCTGGAAGCTCGATCGGCCGGCCGAGGCGGTGCAGGCCGCGCTCGCGCGACCGAGCAACTCGGATATGCCGAGCGTCTTTCAGGCCGCTGGCATGCTTCCATCACTGGTCGATCTCGCCATCAAGGGAGACGCGGTGGACCTTCTCCGCGACGCCTGTCGGGCCCGTGGCGATGAGATCACGTTTGCGGCGACGTATCTTCTCCACGGCGATCGCCAGCATGATCGAGGTTCGCCGACCGGCCTCCGGCCGGAAGAAAAGCCAGGCTCCGACTCTTGAAATCAGTGGCCGCCCCGGCAGCGTTGGCATGGTCGACTCGTGTCGTACCCCATCGCTTCGGGCGGTACAAAGCCTCGGCCCGGAGCCAGTTGCCACGGCGCGAGCATATCGAATCCGGGAGTCGCTCCCCGGCAGCCCCGCCACCGTGCACACTGATCACAAGGATCGGGACACCAACCCTCCTCGGGAACGGCTCCCCAGTAACGCCTGCCGCACCCGGTATTTCCATAGGGAGATCCACCTGCCCCGGGGCCACAGGATGGACAGTGAAAGACCTTGGGGAAATCCCCTGCCAGCGCTGGTGCCGGTGGCTCCACCGCGAGCGCATGGAAAACTGCTCCAAACACGATCAGCAGGATCGATCTCATGCCAAGCTTATCGGTCAGCGTGGCTACCCGGTTCATCCGCCCGACCGACAACGGTAGGCATGCCGGTCTCTTACCCAGTGTGACAAACGAAACCCACTCACCCCATACTGTAGCGATGACAACCTCAGTTCAACCCAGAGTCTTCGTCCTTCGCGAGGCGAACTACCGTCAGTTGCTTGACGCCCCACCGACGGTCGCCGTGCTTCCTTGGGGAGCGACGGAGGCCCACAACTTCCATCTTCCTCACGGAACCGACATCTACGAAGCCGAGGCGGTCGCTGAGGAAGCCGCCCGACTGGCTGCTGACCGCGGAACTCGGGGTATCGTTCTGCCGGCCATTCCATTTGGAAATAATGCCCAGCAACAGGATCAGATCGCAACCATTCATCTGTCGGCGGCAACCGCGCTGGCGATTCTTCGTGACGTGGTAGCCAGCCTGAGTCGGCAGGGCCTTGCCCGGCTTGTGATTCTCAACGGACATGGCGGGAACGAATTCAAGCCGTTTGTTCGCGATCTGATGTTGGAGTTTCCCGTCACGATTCTGGTCGTCGACTTTTGGAAGATTCGCTCAGACATTCTCGAGCAGATCTTCACCGATCCCGGGGATCACGCGGGTGAACTTGAAACCTCGCTCATGCTTCACCTGCGGCCCGATCTTGTTGCGGCTGACCAGGCCGGACCCGGCGAACGGCGGCCCTTCGGCTTTCCAGCCATGAAATTCTGCGGCGCATGGACACCCCGGCCCTGGTCGCAGGTGCATCCTGACACCGGGAGTGGTAATCCGCAGGGAGCGAGTGCCGAGAAGGGCGTCGCATACTTCCGCGTTATCACCGAGGCACTCGCCACGCTCATGATTGAGTTTGCAGTGACAGCAATGCCCGCCCGGCCGTGACGTTACGGAGTGGTTGTTTGTTCATAGAGCGAGAGATACGCGCGGGCACTACCGTCCCATGACCAGTCCTGCTGCATCACCCGCTGCACGAGGCTTTTCCACAGGGCGGCATCGGCATGGGCATCAAGGGCCCGCACGACGGCATGCTCGAGGGCGAGTGCATCGAGCGATTCGAAGACAAAGCCGCTGGCCGTACCGGCCCGCAGTGTGTCGGGTGTGGTATCGACCACCGTATCGACCAGGCCGCCGGTGGCCCGCACGATGGGCAAGGCCCCATACCGCATCGCATAGAGCTGGGTGAGCCCGCACGGCTCGTAGCGGCTCGGCACGAGCATGATGTCGGCCGCCGCCTGCACGAGATGCGCGAGCCCCTCGTCGAACCCGATCACCACGTCGATCGCCTCGGGAAACGATGCCT
>JAQBZA010000201.1 GCA_027622795.1 Planctomycetota bacterium
GAGGAGACTTTTGCCGCCCCCGAGCCGGCGATACACATAGGCTCGATGTGGTCTAGGTCGGGCCAGAGTCGACTCAGGGCAGCGATGCACCGCACCGGCAGATTCGATTAGGATACCGCGACTGTCAATTTCGTCTGGAGGTTTCCATGGTCTCGTTGCTGGCCGCGGCTGATGCCGCCCTGTCGATGGATTTTGCTCAGAATGCCCCGCTGCAGTCGATCACGCTCTATCTCTTCTTCGCCGGCACCGTGGCGATGGGAGCCGGGGCGCTCTACTTCTTCCTGCTTCGGAACAACGTCGAGCCGGTCTACCGCAGCACAATGGTGGTGGCCGGGCTGGTGTGTGCGATCGCCTGCTTCCACTATTACAAGATGACGGGTGTCTACCTGGAGACGGGCGGTCGCTTCCCCACGGCGCTGCGGTATATCGACTGGCTGTTCACGACGCCGCTTTTGCTCCTTAAGTTTCCGCTCTTGTTGCGGATGGGCGAGCGGGGCACGAAGTTTTTCTGGCAGCTTGTCGTGCTCGACGTGGCGATGATCGTCACGGCCTTCATCGCCGAAACCGCGCCGATCAACTCGGAGCGGTGGTGGACCTTCTTCCTCGTGTCGTGTGTATTCGAGATGTTGATCGTGGGCGTGCTCTTCGTGTCGCTCGGTCAGGCGATTGCCGAAGCGCCGGCGCCGCTGGCTAAGGCCCTGGAGACGATGCGGCTTTTCGTGTTGATCGGCTGGGCGATCTATCCGATCGGCTTCCTCATGGCCCGCGCAGGCAACGGCGAACTGCGGGAGATCGTCTACAACATCGCCGACGTGATCAACAAAGTCGGCTTCGGGCTGGTCGCCTACCACGGCATCCAGGCCATGGGGCACGGCTCGTCCCAGGACTAAGGCACATCCAGCCTAACGTGGAACGCCGGCTCGAGGGCGGCAAAAGTCTTGTCGCGGGGCGAGGATACGCCCAACGCTCCTCGAGCGTTCGCCGACCCTCTCGCCTTCCTTTCTTACTATGTTTGACCGTCGCTACAGTTCAATGGAATGCGCTCTAGAATTGATTTCACATCCTTCGTCGACGGTTTCCCTTTCATGCGCCGCCCGCTCTCGATCCTGTTGGCTCTGACCGCCCTTGCGGTGGCGGTGCCGCTGGTACCCTTTCTTGCTTTCGGAGCGCGGCTCGATCATGCGGTGGCCGCCTGGCTTGACCCGCCGCCTCCGCCGGCCGTGCTGGCCGCCACCGAGGTGGGCATTCTTGCCGCCGACATCCTGCTACCTGTGCCATCGAGCCTGGTCGCCACGCTCGGTGGAGCCCAGCTCGGCATCGTCGTGGGCACCGCCTGCGGCTGGCTTGGCATGACGCTTGGCTCACTGGCCGGCTGGGGGCTGGGCTGGATGCTCGGCCGCGGGGCGCTGGCCCGTCTTGATGACGAAACCCGCAGCAGCCTGGTCGCCGGCGAGCAACGCCTGGGGCCGGTGCTGGTGGTGATCACCCGCCCGCTGCCGCTCATCGCCGAAGCGGCGGCGATCATGGCCGGCGCGGCCGCGATGCCGGTTCGCTCTTTTCTGGCGGCCGCGGCCAGCGGCAATCTCGCGATCGCGCTGGCCTGGAGCGTGGCCGGGGCCCTTGGCCGCGGCAGTGACAGCCTGCAGTGGATATTGGTCTGGTCGCTGATCGTGCCGGTGACACTCACCTGGGCCTGGCTACGCACCCGCGGCAGGCCAGCTCCACACCGCTGCCCGTGAAGGTGCCCACCAGCCGGCGGCGGAAGCCAGTGAGCTTGCGCGACAGGTGCCGCTGCCGCTGTTTTGGTCGCCGCCGTTCTCGCCTTCCTGGGATCGGCGTCACGGTGTATGACAGATGATGCCATGCAACAGACGAGCGAGCCGATAGTGATGCCTGAGGAAACCGAACACCGCGGCCGCGGCCCGCTGCGGCGGCTCTACGATTGGGTGCTTTCCTGGGCCGATTCGCGGCATGGGCTTTCCGCCCTGGCCACGATCTCCTTCGCCGAGAGTTCATTTTTTCCGATCCCGCCCGACGTGCTGCAGATTGCACTGTCGGTGGCGCGGCCAACGCGGAGCTTTCTCTACGCGGCGGTGTCGACGGTGGCGAGCGTGGCCGGAGGCGTTGCTGGCTGGGCGATCGGCTGGGGCCTGTGGACGGCGCTGGCTCCCTGGTTTTTTCGCTACGTGCCCGGCTTCTCGACGGCGAAGTTTAATTTTGTGGAGCAGCTCTACCAGGCAAACGCCGGCTGGGCGATCTTCTCCGCCGCCTTCACCCCGATCCCCTTCAAGATCTTCACGATCGCGGCGGGCGTCTGCTCGGTGCCGCTGCTGACGCTCGTGATCGCATCGACGCTGGGGCGGGGAGCGAGGTTTTTTCTCGTCGCGGCGGTGATGCGGCTGTGTGGGGCGCGGGCCCGTGATTTTCTCGATCGGTATCTGGAACTGGTGACGATCGGGTTGGGGCTACTGCTGGTCGGTGGGTTTCTGGTCGTCGGCTGGCTGGCAAAGTAGAAACACAGCTTCGAATTCGCTGCGGGTGCGGGAGGTGATCGTCTGCACGTCGGCGGCGAGCGCGGCGGCATCGCCGTAGCCGAGCAGGTGGGCGAGCTTCCGCTGCTCGGCGGGGTCAGCCGGAAAATCATGCCGGGCCGTGGCGTCGAGCAGTCGCAGCCGCCCCTCGATCAGCCGGAGCGTTCGATACGATCGCGTGAGCGCATCAAACTGTGCGTTGGTGAGATGGCCCGCCTCGTGCAGAGCCCGGACCGCGGGCAGCGTTTCGGTGGTTCGCAGCTGCTGCTCAGCCCCGCCATGGATCAGCTGCAAAGCCTGGGCGATAAACTCGATGTCGACCACGCCCCCCGGGCCCCGCTTGAGATTGGTCGGCTTGGCACCCTCCTCCATCCGATACCGCATATCGTGGATCGCGCCGATCTCCGCGGCTGACCAGCGGCGGTCGTAGGTGGCCTGGCTGATGATCCGGCGGACACGGTCGGCCGCCGGCTTCGCCCCCACCACCACCCGCGCCTTCACCAGCGCCTGCCGCTCCCACACCGCCGCCGGACCGCCTTCGGCGAAGTAGCGTTCAAACTCGTCGAGCGAGATCGCCGCCGGGCCGCTGCGGCCGCTGGGGCGGAGCCGCGAGTCCATGTCATAGAGCCGGCCCTGCGGTGTGAAGGTGTTGAACACCCGCATCGTCCGCTGGGCCAGTTCGCTGAAGAAATGAGCATTGGTGGTGGCCTCGGTCGACCGCCGTGTCCGCCGGGTGTGAAAAGACAGCCCGTCGTGGTCGTAGAGAAAGATGATGTCGATGTCGCTGGCATAGTTCATCTCGCGACCGCCAAACTTCCCCAGCGCTAGCACCACCGGCCCCGCCCGCATGCCCACCGTTTCCCCCTGGCCGGCCATCGGCTCGCCCAGCCGCGCAATCAACTTCGCCTCTTCTTGGGCCACGACAGCCCGCACCGTCGCCTCGGCGATCGCCGTGAGCGCCGCCGAGATTTCACTCGCCTCAAGCCGGCCGAGGATGTCGCGGACACCCACCCGCAGCTGCTGGGATGCCTTGAAGGCGTGGAGGATCGGCTGGATGTCGACGGCGCCGCGGCAGAGGTCGGCCAGCGCGGCGTCGAGTGCGTCGGGGGTGGGAAGCCGTTCGATGAGGAGGCTGTCGAGCAGCTCGTCGATCATGCCCGGATTGCTCACCAGGAGCCGGGCGAGGAAGGGGCTCGACGAGCAGAGCTTCACCGTGAGGTCGAGGGCCGGAGGCGACACGCTGAAGAGTTCCCAGAGCACCCCCTTGCCGCCGAGCGAGTCGGCCACGGCATCGAGGTTGGCGAGCGTGGCATCGGGATCGGGCGTATGGCCGATCGCGGTGAGGAGCCGCGGGGCGATCGCGGCGAGGAAGTGGCGGCAGCGACGGGGAGAGAGAAACCGCACCTTTTCAGCGCCGAGCGAGACGAGCATCCGCCGGGCGGTGGGAATGTCGCGGAAGCCGTGGGCGGCGAGCACCTGCTCGGCCTGGGCCTCGTCGGGCTCGGGGTCGAGGATCAGATCGACCTCGGGCTCGGGCTGGGGGTCGTCGGGAAATGCATCGTGGAGCAGATGGTCGAGGATCTTGCGATTGAGGCTCGTCGCCTCGGCGAGCGCCTCTTCCATGGCGGTGCGGCCCGCCTCGCCCGGCCCGAAGCCGGCGCGGATCGCCAGCCGTACTCGCTCGGCTACAGTGGGCGGCAGCCGATGGGTCTGCACGTCGTAGAGAATCTGGAGGCGGTGCTCGATCATTCGCAGCAGGGTGTAGGTCCGCTCGAGGATCGCCCGCTCCTGATCGGTGAGGCTGCCCGTCTCGGCGAGCCGCCGGATCGCCTCGAGCGTGTTGCCGGTGCGAACCCGTGGCGTGGTGCCGCCATTGAGCAACTGCAGAAACTGGATTGTGAATTCGACGTCGCGGATGCCGCCCCGGCCGTGCTTCACGTCGCGGCCGTCGCCCCCGGTGCGGCTGGCCCGCTGCTCGATCTGACGCTTGAGCGACTTGATGCCGCTGATGTCGGCCGCCGACAGCCAGCGGCGATAGATCCAGGGCTCGAGATCAGCGAGCACGCGGCTGCCGAGGGCGGCACCGCCCGCCACGCACCGCGCCTTCACCCAGGCCTGCCGTTCCCAGGTGCGGCCGGCCTGATCGTAGTGCTGCACGAGCTGGTCGGCCGGCATCACGACGGGGCCGGTGGAGCCGTACGGCCGCAGCCGTAGATCGACCCGATAGGCTGTGCCGAGCGGCGTGGTCTCCGTGAGCAGCCGGAGCGTTTCCCGCACCACGCGTTCAAAAAATTCGAGCGTGGAGCAGGGCTTCGGGCCGACCACACGGCCATCGCCAGAACAGACAAACACGAGATCGATGTCGCTGGAGTAGTTGAGCTCGCCGCCGCCGAGTTTGCCGAGCGCGAAGGCGGCGATCGTGGCCGGGCTGCCGTCGTGGTGCTGCGGTGTGCCCCGCTGCCGGCTCACGCTCGCGATCGCCGCCTGGAGGGCTGCCGCCACCACGCAGTCGGCCACATGGGAGATCTGGGCCACGACCGTCTCCAGCCGCTGGCCGCCCACGATATCGCCATAGGCGATGCGGAGCGTCTGCCGGCGTTTGAATCGCCGCAACGCCGCCAGCACGGCATCGTCGTCTTCGAGATGGCCGATCTCGCCCGCGAGCGCCGCAGCAAGCGACTCCTTCTTTTCGGGCCGGCCCCCGCCGAGGCGAATTTCCTCCCAGGCCTCCGGGTCGGTGATTACCAGATCGGCGAGGTAGGGGCTGGCGGAGAAGAGGCGGGTGAGGATGGTGAGCGACTCGGGATCTCGCTGAAAGAGCGTGCCGGCCGAGAGCGGGCTGCGCACAGCAGCGAGATACCGCTCAAGCGACACAAGCACGCGATCGGGATCGCTTACCTCCGGCAGGATCGCGGCCAACTGCGTGGCGATCGCGGCGATCAGATCAAACGTGAGGCCCTGGGCGGCAAAGGCGCCGAGGGCGCGGTGGGCAATGGTCGAGTCAGCGAGCCCGGCCGACTGCCCCCACGCCGCCGCTGCCGCGGGGTCGTCGATCAGCCGCTGTGCATCGGAGGGGGTAAGGGGGGACATGCGGCGTCACGTCGGCAGCTTGATCGAGTGGATCGCAGGCGGTGGAGAGGCCGCTTCGTGCGAGTAGCGAAGCGCGTCGAGCGGCACGGCATCGGCAATGCCGTCGGCCACGCTGCCGGCGAGCGACCAGGCGCCGGCCGATTCGATGTCGACATCGACCAGCCGGCCGACTAGCCGCAGCGGCGCGTCAAACACCACGATCCGGTCGCACATCGTCCGCCCGGTGAGCTGCGCGATGCCGTCGGGGCCGGGATCGACTCCCCGCTTTTCATCCCGCGTCGAAAGGCCCTCCACGAGCACCTGCTGCCGCGACCCGATAAACCGGCGGTTGGCGGCGAGACTCACCTCGGCCTGGGCCTCGAGAAGCACGTTGTTGCGTTCCTTCTTCACCGCCTCGGGCACGTCGTCGGCCTGCCGGTCAAATGCCTTCGTGCCGGGCCGCGGGCTGTATTTGAAGATAAACGAATTCTTGAAGTCGGCCGTGCGGACGAGATCGAGCGTGGCCTGAAACTCGGCGTCGGTCTCGCCGCAGAAGCCGACGATGAAATCGCTCGTGACCGCGGCATGCGGCAGCTCCTCGCGGATCCGGCCGAGCATCTCCATGTATTCGCCGATCGTGTAGCCCCGCTTCA
>JAQBZA010000202.1 GCA_027622795.1 Planctomycetota bacterium
CCACGCGGCCGGCCTCGGCGGCCGTGCGGGCGGCAGCGCATTCGACCAGTTCGAGCGCATGCGTCGGCACGCAGACCAGCCTGCCGGTCGCGCCGGGGGCGTGGCCACTGCGGCCGGCCCGCTGGAGCAGGCGGGCGATGCCTTTGGGGCTGCCCACCTGCAGCACCTGCTCGACCGGTCCGAAGTCGACGCCGAGGTCGAGGCTCGACGTCGCCACCACGCACTTGAGCTTGCCTCGCTTGAGCCCCTGTTCGGCCTGCGCGCGGAGGTCGCGGTCGACGGAGCCGTGATGGAGCGCGAGCAGGTTTTTCCAGTCGGGGCGGGCCGAATGGATGGCTTCAAACCACCGCTCGGCCTGCGAGCGGGTGTTGGTGAAGACGAGCGTCGTGGCGGCCGCGTCGATCGCCGCCACGACCTGCGGCAAAAGCCGCAGCCCCATGTGGCCGGCCCAGGGAAACCGCTCCATCGGGGTCGGGATCAACGTGTCGATGTCGAGGCGGCGGGGCACGCGAGCCTGCACGATCCGGGCATGGGCCGTCTGGGCCGGGCCGACGAGGGCCGACACCGCCTCGTCGAGATTGGCAAGCGTGGCCGAAAGCCCCCACGTGACGAGATCGGGCCGCAGGCCACGCAGCCGCGCGAGTGCGAGCTCTGTCTGCACGCCCCGCTTCGTCGCAAGGAGTTCATGCCATTCATCGACGATCACCGTGTCGAGACCGGCGAAGATGTCGTGGGCATCCTCGAGCGAGAGCAGAATCGATAATGACTCTGGCGTGGTGACGAGGGCCTCGGGCCAGTTTTCCCTCAGCCGCCGCCGGTCGGCTGCCGACGTATCGCCCGTGCGGAGGCCGACTCGCCAATCCCGGCCAAGCCATCGGAGGAGCGAGTGATCGTCGAGCGGCTGCTCGAGGGCCGCGACGGTGTCGGTGGCAAGCGCCCGCAGCGGTGTGATCCAGACGACCCGCAGGCCAGTGGCCGGCGGCGCGAGACCGTGCTGGTCGATGCACTGCGAGCGGGCCACCGCCCCCAGCCAGGCGGCGAGCGTTTTGCCGGTACCGGTGGGGGCGTGCACCAAGCCACTCTCGCCGGCGGCACAGGCCCGCCACACCTCTTCCTGAAAGGGAAACGGCTCCCAGCCGCGGCCGCTGCACCAGCGCCGCAGCACGGCGATCGAGCGATCATGGCCAGGATCGATCGTCGCGGCGACAGCGGCGGCGCGGGGGCTGGTCATGCCGTGGCTCCTGCCGAGGAAGCCATTTCGATCATCCGCTCGATGTCGGCCAGGTGACCCGCATCCTGAGGCTCCTTATCGCGCCGCCATCGTGCGATCCGGGGAAACCGCACGGCCACGCCCGACTTGTGTCGTGTGGACCGCGACACCCCCTCGAACGAGAGCTGGAAGACGAGCGTCGGCTGCACGACCCGCACCGGCCCATGCTTCTCGAGCGTCGTCGCCCGCACGATCCGATCGACCTCGACGATCTCCGCATCGGAAAGCCCGGAGTAGGCCTTGGCCACCGGCACGAGTCTGTCACCCTGCCAGACGCCGAGCGTGTAGTCGGTGTGCAGCCCAGCCCGGCGGCCATGGCCGGCCTGCGCGTAGAGAAGCACGGCATCGATCTCCAGCGGCTCGATCTTCCACTTCCACCAGTCGCCACGGGTGCGGCCGACAGCGTAGGGGCTCGCTTTGCGTTTGAGCATCAGTCCCTCCACGCCCCGCTGCCGCGACGTGGCCCGCGCTGCGGCAAGCGTGTCCCACGAGTCGGCCGTGATGCAGGGCGACAGAAAGAATCGTTGCCCCGAGTCGTGTCCGTCCGCAGGCGGCCCACTCACGGAGGCACCGGTATCGATCGCCTTGTCGAAGGGATGGGGCACCATCCTTTCAAGCAGGGCCCGGCGGTGCGCGAGCGGTTCACTCCGCAGATCCTCCCCCTCGGCCTCGAGGAGATCGTAGGCGACAAACACGCAGGGAATCTCAGCGAGCACCTGTTTTGTGACGCGACGGCGGCTCGCCCGCCTCGAGAGTGACGCGAAGGGAAGGAGGCGGCGATCGCGAACAGCCAGGAGCTCGCCGTCGAGCACGGTTCCGGCAGGGAATGCGGCCGCGGCCGTGACGATCTCGGGAAAGGCCTCGTTCATCAGTTCCTCGCCACGGCTCCAGAGGGCGGCCTCATCGCCCCGCCGCACGAGCTGCGCCCGCATGCCATCCCACTTCCATTCGGCCTGCCACTCGGCGACGTCGCCGAGCGACGGAGCGTCGGCATCGAGCGGTGAGGCAAGAAAGAATGGATACGGTCGCTGGCTGTCGGCCTCGGTCTCGTCGGGGCAGAGCAGGGTGGCAAACTGCGCCGCCGTTTCGATCGGCCGGCCCATCAGCCGGTGGGCCATCACGGCCGGCTCGAGGCCCGCCACCTCGGCGAGCGCCCGGGCGACGAGGGTTTTCGACACACCGACGCGGCAGCCGCCAGTGAGCAGTTTGTGCCAGACGATCCGCTCGCGGGCCGCCAGTCGCCGCCAGACCGCCTCCACGATGGCCCGCTTGGCGTCGTCATCGGCAGCCTGCCTGAGGGCCTGCACGGTCGACTGCATGCAGGCTGCAAGGCTGCTCTCCGAGTCGCCCGCTTCTTCGGCCGGCGGCGGCAGCACGAGCGCAATCGTCTCGGCGAGGTCGCCGACATGGGCATACGACTCCTCCAGCAACCAGGCCGGCAGCCCGGCCGCGTCGGCCGCCCACTGCCGCAGGAGCGTGAGCGACACCGCCCGCCCGTGTCGTCCACCCGAGAGCACGCCGAGGGCGACGGCCGCATCGTCGTGCGGCGCGGCGGCGAAGTAGTCACGCAGCGCCGCCACCTTCTCATTGGTGCTCGTCGTGCCATCGAGCCGCCAGTAGAGATCGGTGAACTGTTTCATGCCGCGCCCTCATCGACGGAGGTGCTCTCATCGTCGTCATCATCTCCGGAATCGCCAACCGTTTCACCGGTGAACTTCGTGGCGAGCGCGGCGGCATCGAGGCCCCGCTCCCGCAGCAGACGGGCGAGCGAATCGGCAAACCCATGGGTGGCAAGCACCCGGCGGGCGCCGGTCGCGGCGATCGCCTGCATGAGCCCCGGGAAGTCGGCATGATCCGAGACGACGAAGCCGCGGTCGAAGCCCCGGCGGCGGCGGACGCCCCGCAGCATCATCCAGCCCGACGCCATCGCCTCGCTCGTCTCGCCGAAGACCCGCAGCCAGCGGCTGCCGGCGGCGCTCGGCGGCGCGAGCACCATCGCCCGGCCGTCACCAACCCGGCGGGCGCGGGGAGGCACGCGGTCGATCGGCGGCAGCCGCACGCCGCTGGCCCGATAATGCTCCACCATCTTCATTACGGCGCCGTGGGCCACGATCGGGCCGATCGACGGATCGAGCAACGCCGCCACCCGCTGCGCCTTGCCGAGGGCATAGGCGAAGATCACGCTCGACCGCCCGGCATCGCGATTGGCCCGCCACCAGGCGTTGATCTCGGCGGCCACGCTTGCCGGATCAGGCCAGCGATAGACCGGCAGGCCGAAGGTCGACTCTGTCACGAACACGTCGCACCGCACCGGCTCGAAGGCCGCGCAGGTGGGGTCGGCCTCGAGCTTGTAGTCGCCGGTGACGACCCAGGTCTGACCGCCATGGCTCACGCGAACCTGCGCCGAGCCGAGCACATGGCCGGCCGGATGGAGCGAGACCTCGACGCCGTTGATGGAGAGCGACTCGCCATAGGGCAGCGTGTCGATCGGCGCCGAACTCCCGATGCGGGTTCGCAGCACGAGTTTGCCGGGGGCGGCGCAGAGATACCGGTCGCTGCCGGCGCGGGCATGGTCGGCGTGGGCATGGGTGATGATGGCGCGGCCCACCCGTCGCCAGGGGTCGATATAGAAATCACCCCTCGGGCAGTAGAGACCGGCAGGTGTGAGTTCGAGCAGATCGGGCACCAAAAGGCTCCATCGGATTCAGAGCCATGCCTCCCCACGTTGCAGCGTGAGCGCATCCGGCCCCTGTGAATCGCCGGCTCGCGGGCGGCAAAAGTCTCGTCGCCGGGCGAGGATACGCCCAAGGCTCCTCGAGCGTTCGCCGACCCACGAGCCTTCATCTATCGGCTTGTCGGGTCGTCGCTAAAACTATTCAGAATCCGCTCTAACGATAGGCCTGGGCGCCGACGGCGGGGAAGCGGTAGCCGCCGAATCCGAAGGGAGCGTAGGTCGGCCAGTCGCCGGGGACGACCCCCGGCGGGGTGCCGTACATCTTCCAGGTGGGGGTACGAGGGTTCGTCGGGGGCACGAAATAGCGGGGGCGACGGCGGATGCCGGTGACGTAGGGGGAGCGGCCGGGCTCGTAGGGCGCCTGGTTTTGGGGCGTGCCGTGGGAGAGCGGCTTCGGGTCGCCGAGCCGGCTCTGCGGCTGGCCCGCCTCGGCCGCTGTCACCGCGGCGCAGATGCAGCCACAGACCACGAGCCGGTTGATTCGTTTCCAGATTGCCGCGCGTGGAGAGGCCATTGTGTTCAACACTCCTTCACTTCGTTCATCGACGGCAAGCGAGGCAGTTCTGGCGACAATGTCTTGCGGCGCCGGTTGGCGCGATCATTCCGCTTGTGCCGCGGGCTCGTCGAGGCCGGCCCAGGTGATTGCGACCGGCATGCCGAAGACCTTCTCGAAGAGTTCCGTGCGCCGCTCGGCTCCCCAGATGTCGACCTGTGGCTCGGCGTCGGCGACCACGTCGAGCACCACCCGCTGTGGCTCGATCTGCACCGTCACGTCTTTCACCTGTTGCGAGCGGCTGCGGTCGAGCCCGCCGGCAAGCCGGAGAATGCCGGCCATCCGCTGCACCCGCTGCTGCTCCTCCGAGGTGAGCCGGGAGAAGTTTTCATGTTTCCGCTTCGGCAGGGCGCCGCGGTGGTAGCGGGCCACGTTGGCGATGATCTCGAGATCGTGCCCGCGGATACCCGGGATCCGGCTGTTGCGGATCAGGTGGTAACTATGCTTGTGGTGCTGGTCGTAGTTGATCACATAGCCGACATCCTGCAGCCGGGCCGCCCACTCGAGCAGCTGGCGATCGTCGGGGGGCAGCCCAAAGGCGGCGGCGAGCTGCTCAAAAATCCGGCCCGCGAGGGCAGCCACCGTGCGGCCATGCTCGAGTTCCCCGGAACAGGCGGCGGCCAGTTTTTCAATCGCCGCCTCGCGGAGCGAGGGATCGTCGTCGGGGCCGCCAATCGCCTCGTCGATCATCTCGCGGACGAGGCCGTCGCGGACACCACGGGTGTGGATCACCAGCGTATTGACGCGAAACCGCTTCATCAGCGCGTCGACGATCGATAGCCCGGCGATGATGATGTCGGCGCGATCGGGGGTCATCCCGGCCATGCTGCGGCGGGCGCGGAGCGGCATTTTTCGCAGCCGGTCGAGGAGATGGCGAATCTCGGCATGCGACGCCTTGTAGCCCGCCACGGGAAGATCGGCCTCCCGCTTCGTGGCCATCAGGAGTTCGGCCAGTGTGGTAAACGTGCCGCCGCAGCCGACGAGAAAGTGGGGCGCGAAGAGTGGCTTGGTCGTCTGCTTCTTGAGGCAGTCGGCGATCGCCTGCTCCATGCGGGCCACGCCCTTCAGGAAGTCGTCGCTCGCGGCCCCTTCGCCGAGGCCGAACTGTTCGGTGAGCCGCACGGCCCCAAGCGGCGTCGAGAAAATCGCCTCGATCAGGTTGCCGGTGCCAAACACGATCTCGGTGCTCCCGCCGCCGATGTCGGCGACGATCACATTGCGACCGGTGAGGTCGAAGGCCCGTTGCACACTCGTGAAGGCGAGCTGGGCCTCCCGTTCCCCGGAGATCACCTCCACATCGAGCCCCACCTGCTCGCGGACACGGCGGCAGAAGTCGGGGCCGTTGCGGGCTTCACGAACCGCACAGGTGGCGATCGTCCGCAGGCTGGTCACCTGAAAGCCGGCGGCGATTTTCTTGAAGGTGCCGAGGGCGTGGATCGTCCGCTCCATCGCGTCGGCGTCGAGCAGGCCCTCGCCCGACACGCTCTTGCCGAGGCGGGTCGGCTCCCGCTCCTCGTCGAGAATCCGATAGGTGCCACCCCGCAACGCCTCCGCTACCATCAGCCGCACGCTGTTGGAGCCGATGTCGATCGCTCCGAGCCGGCAGGCCATGTCGGCCGACAGG
>JAQBZA010000203.1 GCA_027622795.1 Planctomycetota bacterium
GGGGCGGCAAAAGTCTCGTCGCCGGGCGAGGATACGCCCAAGGCTCCTCGAGCGTTCGCCGACCCCCCCGAGCCTCGCGTCGTGGTAGTGCCAAGTCGCTGCTGCGTGGGAATCGCGCCGCAGCGCGGTAGGATACTGAAAAGCTCTGCAATGGGCTGCCGGCACCCTGTCACTGCACCCTGTCACTTGAGATACATGAGGAGGTGATCATGGCACAGAAAACGATTCTCTTTCCGACCGATTTTTCCCACGCCAGTGATGCGGCGCTCGTGCATGCCGAGGCGCTGGCGAGGCAGCAGGGGGCACGGTTGTTGATCGTGCATGTGGAAGAGCCGCCGCTGGCGTATGGTGGTGGCGAGCTCTACTACGGCATCCCGGAGCCGAGTTCGGAGCGAATTCTCGAGATGCTCGAAGACGTGAAGCCGGCCGACTCGTCAGTGCCGTTCACGCACCGGCTCACGATGGGTGATCCCGCCGGCGAGGTGGTGCGGCTGGCCGAGGAGGAACATGCCGACATGATCGTGCTGGGCACCCATGGCCGCACCGGTCTCACGCGGCTCCTCATGGGGAGCGTGGCTGAGGCGATCGTGCGGCGGGCCCCCTGCCCGGTGCTCGTCTACCGCGAGACCGCCGAGAAGCTCGCCACAAAAAAGCCGGCAGCAACCACATAGTTGGTAGCACGAAATAGCCTACGTAAATCACCGGCTCGGGGGCGGCAAAAGTCTCCTCGCCGGGCGAGGATACGCCCAAGGCTCGTCGAGCGTTCGCCGACCCCCGAGCCTACCGGTCTCGGTTTTTGATGACGTTGTTACTGGTATCCGGAATACGCTCTCGATATGTCGATTCGACCGGTGCTTCAGTTGCGGGCCGATCTTCGGAGGCGGCTGCGCGGCGTGTTCGACTCCGCGGGTTTCATCGAGGTTGATACGCCGACGCTCGCGCTCGAGGTGCTCCCTGAGGCCCACATCGATCCGGTGGCTGTGGCTGTCGATGGCTCAGGTATGCCCCGCTATCTGCAGACGAGCCCTGAGGCGTTGATGAAGCGGCTGCTGTCGGCTGGGGCTGGGCCGATCTATCAATTTGCGCGGTCCTTCCGCGCTGGTGAGCGGGGTCCCCAGCACGATGTCGAGTTTGTGCTGCTCGAATGGTATGCCCCCGGCACCACGCTCGATGATGCGGCCGGGCTCCTGGAGCAGCTCTGCACGACAGCCGTGGGCACCGCCGGTATTGAACGGCGTTCCTGCAGTGAGGCGTTCGCAACGCATGCGGGGGTCGATCCGCTCACCGCATCGCTCGACGACCTGAGGCAGGCGGGCGCAGCAGCCGGCCTCTGCCTGCCCCAGACGTATCATGCCGATCCGGCCACTGACCACGAGCGACAGGCCCTCTGGGATCGCTGGTTTGAGGCCCTGCTCACCGAGGTCGTGCAGCCCAAGCTGGGCCATGGCCGGCCGACGATGCTCGAAGCCTGGCCGGCCTCTCAGGCTGCATTCGCCCGGCTTGACGGTGAAGACGGCCGCGTGGCCCGACGCTTTGAAGTCTTCATCGCAGGCGTCGAGTTGGCGAACGGCTGGGAAGAGGAGACCAGCCGCGAGGTGCTCGCTGCCCGCATCGACGCCGCCAACCGGATTCGTTCCGCTGATGGGCGGAGCCTGCTACCGATTCCGCACCGCCTCCTTGACGCCCACGGTGAGGAGATGCCCGCCGGCGTCGGTGCCGCCCTCGGCTTCGATCGTCTGGTTATGATCGCCGCCGGTGCAACCTCTATCGACACAATCCGTCCCTTCTCGTCAGACAACGCATAACTGCGATCGCCGCCGCGGCTGTTCGGCTAGCCAGCCGGTTCACACGCTACCACTGTCCACCGTTCCACCGGCCCCTCCTGACGAGAGACGGTTGAGTTGGCAAGTTCGATGATCACGTCAAACGTTCCGCCGGCACACGGCTTGACGGTGGCCCGAACACGCCAGGTGTCAGGGTTCCCGGCACCACGGCCGATCACGACCACCATCGGCTGTGCCTCGTTGCTGCAGCCCTCCACCTCCCTGACCAAGTCATCGAGTTGTGGCACCGTGTCGGGCAAACACATGGCTCGGGCGTCATCGGCGCGACCGTGCTGGAGGGCCTCAATCCACAGCCCCGCCGCCGCCTGAGCTCGTGCACTGGCGATCCATCGCGTCGTCAACGTCGCTGCCACAGACTGGGCACCAAACCCAGTTGCCAGCGCAAGACCACCTAATGCCGCAAGGCGGCCCACCTTTTCGGCTCCCGAGCGCTGCACGTCCATCAATCCCAAGCACGCCAACCCGACCGCCAACAACGGCACAACCCAAAAAAATGGGCTGATCACCGCCGTTGCAGAGAGCGCACCTGCCACCAAGGCCGCCACCGCCAGTCCACTGACAGGACGGTATCCAAGCAGTCCATCCTCATGGCCATTCACGGCGCGCCCCACAGAGAATCGGACTCCTCCAGTTTCTTGCGACGATCGGCAGACCGCAGAATAAAGTCGGCCTTCGTGTCGAAGACATTTGCTTGATCCGCACCCGGTCGGGCGAAAGGCCCTTGCCGGGTGGCGTTGCGGATGAACTGGAGCCACTTCCGATCTGGAGCCAAGCCGACCAGCAGTCGTGACTCGGGGGTGGCCTGAATAACGTCACGGGGTACGGGCGCGAGATGAAGCGTCATGGTCGTGAAGCACAACAGAATCCATCCAACAACCAACCCTACGATTGGGGCACCGATCCGATCGACGAGAGGCGGAAACTGCACCCGCGTGCGTGAAACGCGGTTCGTGATCTCACTCGTTCCCGTGAGGATCAGCGCGAATATGATCCAGATACAGAAGAAGTCAGCGAGGTAGCCAGACCTCGGCACGGCATCCACGATCAAACTCGCGGGCCACTCATACCATGCCGTCGCGAGGGCGGCCGAAAACAGCACGTTGATCACCGCCACGAGGGCCGACCAGAGACCTTCCCGGTAAAAAAGTCCGGCCGCGACCCCAAGCATCAGAATGAGCAACAGACTGATCATGACTGCTTCCCTCCGGGAGCCGATTTTTTGGCAGGAGGTGCGGTGAAGACACGTTGAAGTTCATCGAGTGATGTCACCCCCTCGAGCACCATCGCCATGCCGGCATCACGAAGCATGACCATTCCGTCCTGCACGGCAACCCGGCGAATCATCTGTGGCTCAGCCTTTGCCGCCACCGCTTTTCTGAGGGTCGGACCCGAGGCGAGTTCAAAAATTGCCGTCCGTCCCAAATAGCCCAACCCACCACAGACTCGACACCCATGGGGAGACGCGCGGTACAGTTGTGGCACCTGCTCAGGGCTCTTTTTCAGCCGCTGAAGAAGTTCCAGCGGCGGCTGAAAGGGAATGCGGCAGCGAGGGCATAACTTCCGCACCAGTCGCTGCGAAAGTGAACCGAGCAGGCTCCTGCCCAACTGATCGACGGGAACCCGGCAGGCCAACAGTTTTGTGATACCCTCAATTGCATCGGCAGCCTTGAGGCTCAGAATGACAAACTTGTCCTCATCCGCAAGCCGCACTAACTCCACAACAAGGGCCGGATCGCGGAGATCCCGAGAAATGATCCCGGCAGGATAATCGAGCAAGGCTTTTTCCAGAACGGCAAGTGCCGTCTGCTCCTGCTTCGTGTCGTAACGAACCGGCTTCACGTTCTGGATCTCCGCCGCTGGCGCGGCAGCATCTTCAATCGAGATGAAATCTCGCATCAGGCGATCAGCCGCATTGACCGCAACATCAAATGAGGTGGTCAAACCTGACGCCGGTGGCGATGAAAGCAGCAACACACCCTTTTCCAGACTCAGCAGTTGCGTCAGTTTCTCGACGACCGCCGGAGCCATACCCAAATCAGCACAGCTCTTGAAAACCGGTGGCTTATTCTGAATTTCGACGATCACTTGCTCCCCAGTGGGAACCGTCTGCACGACGAGACTACAGGGCCGTGACTTTCCATCGACATCGATCGAGAACTTCCCCCCCTGGCGACCCTTCGCCCGCGGATCGATGCCTGCAGCGGCCTTGAGAACGACGAGGGCGGCGTCGCCATCAGGGCGGGAAAACGACGGCGCGTCAGCCCATTGCTCGGGCTCCCTTTTGGAACCCCGCGCTGTCATGACTCGCGGCTTAACCCACATCCCATCGACATGGTGCTGCACATGGACTGCATTCGAGGCGACATCAAAACGCATTCGCGCAGCCCGCACGACCACCGCCGCCTGCAGCGCCGCGCAGGCGTTGGTATAGCCGGGCGCCGCCGCCAATTTCTCCATGATCGCCGGGTCGGCGTTGGCGTCGCCGGCAGTGGCGGTACGGACCACCACCGTCGGAAGCAAATCGTCTCCGCCCTCGTCCATCGTCTCCAATTCGATGCCAAATCGTTCCAGCAGCGGCGCAACCAACCGCTTGCAGTGGCCGATGGTCAGCACACGGGCCGACTGTGGAACCCTGGGGTTCCGTGCGACGCAATAGCTGAGCACGGGCACCAGCCAGGCGAATGCCGTCAGCAGCAGCGCAGCCCAAGTCCATGGCACCCACCATGCGATGATGGCCAACGGCACAAACACGAACGCCGCCACCGGCCCCCAGACAGCCGGTGCGATTCCATACCGATTGCTGTCTCGCGACAGCCAGTCGGTGGTAAAAACCCAGCCCAGCGAAAGCAGCCACCAGCACCCGACAAGGAGGATGCTGAGACCACCGCCAGCCCCACGCGAGAGCCACCCGGGCGAGGTGGCCGGCCAACCGTCTGCCATGGCGGGCACTGCAGCACACGACATCGCCGCGCACGCACAACCACACAACAATCGGGCTCGCCACGTTCGCGACTCGATATCCATCACGTGACCCCGATGCCCTTGAGGAGCATCGTCAGCGCCTCCTTGTTCGGGGCGATTTCCATGGCATCATTCCGATCGATAAGCCCCTGATCGATGAGGCTTTTGAGGCTCATCGTGAAGTCCTGCATGCCATCACGGGATGACTTTTTGATGTGGTCGGCGAGCAGGTGATCCTGCTCCTCCAGGACATACTTCCGCACCAATCCATCGAAAAACATGAGTTCCACGACCGGCACACGGCTGACACCGGGACGGATCGACTTGAGGAGCTTCTGGGCCACGATCCCTTTCATATTGAATGCGATGGCACTCCGAATTGCGGCATGCTCCTCCTGGGGAAACAGGTCGAGAATACGCGTGACCGTACTCGGTGCCGTCGCTGCGTGAATCGTGCCGAACACAAGATGTCCGGTTTCGGCGGCGTGAATCGCGGTCTTGAACGTCTCAACGTCTCGAAGCTCACCGACAAGAATGATGTCGGGGTCTTCACGAACCGCATGCTTCATGCCGATCTCGAAATTCTTGACATCGGTGCCGATCTCCCGCTGGTTAATCAGGCACTTATCCTCGGTGAACACGAATTCAATCGGGTCTTCAAGCGTGAGGATATGTTTACGATAATTTCGGTTGATGTAATTGAGCATCGAGCCGATCGTCGTGCTCTTGCCGGAACCCGTCACGCCAGCCAGCAGCACCATGCCCTGATCAAGTTGGCAGAGCCGCTCGATAGATGGCGGAAGGAAAAGCTTTTCGAAGTCCGGAATACTGTCGTTGACTTTTCGGGCCACCAAGCCGATCGCTCCCTGTTGGGTCAGAAGGTTTACGCGGAACCGCCACTTCTTTCCGTCGATCGTGCAGGAGTACGCGAAGTCAGCGCCACCATCCTCGGCAAAGATCCGCTTTTGCCGTTCATCAAGGAGCGGCATGCAGAGTCGTTTCATCTGCTCCGTGTCAATGCGGGGATATTTGAGCGGAGTAAGTGCTCCCTTAACCCGCATGAAGGGTGGCTGGCCGACCTTCAAATGAAGGTCACTCCCATTGAGCTTCACGAGCGCCTCAAAGAGGCGATCAATTTCGAGGCCGGTAGCGGCCGGCTTGGTAGCCGGGGCATCCAGAGGGGCCACCGCCGTCGATTCTGATGGAGGGTCAAGCGTCGCCATGCTGCACAGCGGGTCGCACCGGAATCCCGCGCTCCTCAAAAAGTTCCTTCACCTGACGAATCGTACACTCTCCGAAGTGGAAGATGCCAGCGGCGAGTGCCGCGTCCGCTCCACCCAACTCGATCACGTCGGCAAGGTGCCGGGC
>JAQBZA010000204.1 GCA_027622795.1 Planctomycetota bacterium
TCTGCGCCCAGGCGAGAAAAACGCCACTGCAGAGGGGTTCCGGGAGCTTGCGGCAACGGGCCCGAGCCGCCCGAAATGCCCGCTCTCGCTACTTATGAGCAGGCCGTAAGCCCCGAGAACGTTGCGAAAGTGTCATTGACCGGGCTATCCTTCGCAGGGCTTGCCGCTCCGCAGGATTCTATCGCGAGTCCACTGCATTGCGTGGTTAGAGCAGCGTTGCCAACATTGCTAGGCCTATGCCTGCTTCGACTCCCACTCCGGCCAGATTATGCGCGGTCCGGCTGCTATCAACGGCATAAGACATCATGCGGGCAAAAGCGGCCGCGCACCAAGCTGCTCCAACAACGGTGAAGACTTGCACGGACTGGGCGACAAGGCATCCGATTCCAAGGCACAGAAAAAAGCCGCCGTAGGTCGCACGGAACTCGGAGATGCCCAGGGGCCTATC
This sequence comes from Planctomycetota bacterium, assembly GCA_027622795.1. Lineage (GTDB taxonomy): Bacteria > Planctomycetota > Planctomycetia > Pirellulales > UBA1268 > CACORA01. The sequence continues at coordinate 449 of JAQBZA010000204.1, forward strand.
CGGCTCGATGCCTAGGACACGGCCGACGGCTTTTGGGAATAGCAGGCCGAGGCAGCCGAGCATCACGGTCACAACTGCTCCGCAGTTCGGCAACAGCATCATCGCGGGATGAGTCCATTCATTGCTCTAACGAAAAAGTTGAGCAGCTCGCAGCCAACAACCTCACCATACCGCAGGACGCTATCGCGAGTCTGCTCCAACGGCTGGTTCGGCATGCCTTGGATGCCAATAGTGGCCACACCATAAGCATTGAAGCGATCGAGGAGTACAAACGAGGTGGTTGCACTTCCACTGTCCGGCCCTTTAGGCTGTTTTTAGGCCTGAGTGCAAAAGCAAATTCCGAGCAAATCAATTGCCTCAGGAATTGGAGACCCCATGAAAACACTGATCCAAAGAATACTCATCCTCATGGCTATGGTTTCCGCACCGAAAGCGGTCGCCGAAAATTATGCCGATGTCGTCGTCTATGACTCCACGCCCGCCGGCTTTTGCGCCGCCATCGCTGCCGCCCGAGAGGGTGCTTCGGTGATCCTGCTCGAGCCGTCTCAGCACATCGGCGGTGTCAACACAGGCGGACTCAGCTTCAGCGACTCGTTCGGTTCGCTTCGCGAATCCCTTGGCGGCCTCTGGCGGGAGTGGCACGAACGCATCGCCGCTGATTACGCGGCCCGCAACAAGAAACTTCCCTATCAGGTAAATGATAAGAACCAGGTTCACTGGACTTACGAGCCCCATGTCGCCATGCGCGTGACCCGCGCGATGCTCGACGAGGCCAAAGTCACCGTCCTCACCGGTCGCTATCTCCGGTCGGTAGACAAAAACGGCACGACCATCACCAAGCTTGTCACCAAGAACGGCCATTTCACCGGCAAGGTGTTTATCGACGCCAGCTACGAGGGCGATCTGATGGCGGCGGCGGGAGTCGATTGGACGATCGGTCGCGAAGGCAGTAAGGAGTTTGGCGAATCCCACGCTGGAGTGCATTACGGCCAGAAAAAACCCACGGCGAAAATCAGTGGCTTCGATGATAAGGGCAAGCCGCTTCCTTTCATCACCGGCACGGACCTCCCGCCGCGCGGGACGGCAGACGATGGAATCCAGGTCTTCAGTTTCCGACTCTGCCTCACTCGGAACCCCGATAACCGCGTCCCGATGCCGCAACCGGAGAACTATGACCCGGCGGATTGGGAAATCGCACGCCGTTTTTTTGCCGACCTTGGTCACAATGGAGTCGGTTTCGACACCTATCCGCTGCCGAATGGAAAATTCGATGGCAACGATTCGATCGGCAGACTGATGTCGCTCGGGATGGTCGGCGGTGGCCAGAAATGGTGCGAGGCCGACGAGGCGGGCCGCCAAGCAATCTGGGAAGCCCATAAGCAATACACTCTCGGACTTTACCACTTTCTCTCCACGGATCCTTCCCTGCCTAAAGAGATACGGAAACATTATGCCGAGCTTGGTTTCTGTAAGGATGAATTCACCGAATACGGCCACTTTTCTCCTGAGCTCTACGTGCGCCAGGGCCGCCGCATGAAGGGCGCATTCTTCATGACCCAGAACGACATCGACAAGAACCCCTCGAAGGATGATGCCATCGCCGTCTCCTCCTTTCCCGCCGATTCGCATGATGTCACCCGCGTCGCGCTAAAGGACGGCGGCGTTGTCACCGAGGGCGCTTTCCTGCACTGGGCTCCGGGAGACAAAAATGGCTTCCCGTTCCACATCCCTTACCGCGCCATCACCCCGAAGAAAGAAGAGTGCGCGAATCTTCTGGTGCCAGTCGCCCTGTCCGGCACCCATGTCGTGATCTGCTCGGTGCGGGTGGAACCCACCTGGATGACCATCGGCCACAGCGCGGGCGTCGCGGCGGCCATGGCGGCCCAGCGCGGAGTCACCGTGCAGGATCTTGCCTATGCGGATCTCAAACCCCGGCTGGAAAAGCAGGGGCAGAGGCTCGCCCTGCCGTGGGCATCACCATAAACAAAGCTTTCGCCGCGGAGAGTGGCGAGAAATTGGACATCGCCGCTGCGCGGCCCGAGCTCACGCTCGGGCTAACCGGGTGGCTCGTTCGCCTGTGGCTCACGGGCAATGCGCTGGCCACCAAGACAGATGCAGATGCGACCGGAGTGGTTATCGCACGTCCGCCGTCGTCGCGACGAGAACACGGTTGGAGCTTCTCGGCTCTGGCTCCGGGCTTCCTGTTGCCGAACTATCTATTTGGCCCGCCTTCCAGCAGCCTTAACGCTCCTGCGGCGAGATTATAGCCAGGCCGGGCGGTGCGAACGGGATTATTGCCAGGCTGCGGGGCAGGTTGACAGCAACGCCAATAGTGAACAGAATGCCACCACCCAGAAGGACCTGCCCAGCCTGCTGAGATCATCCGCCCATGAGCGTCGCGCGATTTCGCCATGAAGTGGCCTCTGCCCCGCTGGCCCCGGCAGATAAGGAGTGGTTTCCACGCTGGATTCAGCGGTTCGCCGATTCCCTGGGAAACCCAGCGGGAAACCTCACCGTTACGGAAGCGGGCGTGATCCACTTTTTGCGTTCGCTTCGCAACAACGGGACGCCCGCCTGGCAGCGGCTCCAGGCTGTGCGAGCCATGGAGGCATATCAACGACTCACTCTCGCCACCTCCGATCCGAGCCTGCAGGCCATCAGGCTCACGCTCAGCCGACTGGCCGACCAGGAAACCGCCACCGCCCGCGGCCGTGACCAGCCGGGCATCAGCGACGAGCGTCATCTCATCGGGCGGATCGACCCTCGCGAACCGCCCATCCTGCAACAGACCCGCCGCGAACTCCGGCTGCGACACAAGGCCCTGCGGACCGAACGAGCCTACGTCGCCTGGATCAAACGATTCATTCGCCACTGCGGCACAGCCGACCTCGCGGCCACCGGCGAGACGGAAATCAAGGCGTTTCTCACCCATCTCGCCGTGGTCGGCGACGTGACCGCCGGCACCCAAAACCAGGCCAAGTCGGCCCTGCTCTTTCTGTTCCGGATGGTGCTCGGTCGCGAACTCGGCTTTCTCGACGTGCCGCGGGCCAGCAAGCCCGAGCGGCTGCCGATCGTGCTCTCCCGGCAGGAGATCGAACGGCTCTACGGGCAGTTGATCGGCATGCCCCGGCTGATGTTTGCGATCATGTACGGGGCCGGCCTGCGGCACCAGGAATGCCGCCGGCTGCGGGTCAAGGATATCTGTTTCGACGACGGCCAGATCGTCGTCCGCTCAGGCAAGGGCGACAAGGACCGGATCACCGTGCTCCCGGACCTCGCCCGCGACATGCTGCAAACCCAGGTGGCTGCTGTTCGCCATCAGCATGCCCTCGACCTGGAGGACGGGTTGGGCGGCGTGTGCCTGCCCCACGCCCTCGAACGCAAATACCCAGCCGCCTGCCGTGAGCTCGGCTGGCAGTGGCTGTTTCCATCACGTCAGCCGGCCCGCGACCCCCGCACGGGCCAGCGACGCCGGCATCATGTCTCGGACGAGTTCTTCGGGAGTCGCTTCCACAAGGCCGTGCGGCGGGCGGGGATCGCGAAACATGCCGTGCCCCATTCGCTGCGACACAGTTTCGCCACGCACCTGCTCGAAGGAGGAGCCGATGTTCGCACCGTGCAGGAACTGCTCGGCCACAAGGACGTCAGCACGACGATGATCTATCTCCACGTGATGAACAAACCGGGCCTCGCCGTTCGCAGCCCGATCGACGCGCTCGCTGCGGTCCACGATTGAATGGCATCGTGCGTGCCGCTGCTGCCGCGGGCGACGGCAATCAGCGTTTCACCAGGCCATACCGCTCCAACTGGCGGCGGAGGCCTGCCCGGCTGATGCCAAGCTCGGCAGCGGCGTTCGGCACGCTGCCGCCGGTGCGGCGGAGGGCCTCGATCACCAGCATCCGCTGCCACTGATCGAGCTTGAGCGACGGCGTCTCGGCCACGAACGACTCGATGCGGAGGCTCTTCTCGGCTGCGGCACCGGCCGGCCCGTCGGTGCCGTCGAGCCCGAGGTCGGCGAGGGCCTGTTCGTCGAGCGCGATCGTTCCGTCAGTCAGATCACCGTCTGATTGGTCGTCACGATCACCGGCATCCAGATCGACAGTCTGCAGCGACGATAGATCCCGCCCCGGATCGGTATCGGACTGGTCGTGATCCTGCATCCGCACCACGGCCGGCTCGGCGTGGCCGGCACAGGCCGCGGCGGCCAGGCTCGCCAACGCCACCAGAAAATCGAAGTCGGTGCTGCGGAGGCTACCGGATGAGGTGTAGGCGGCCAGCGCCGCGTGCACGCGATCTCCCTCGACGATCGGGAGACAGGCGATTTCATGATCCGTGGTCGACCCGGTGTCTCCGGCCGGCACGTTTGCCACCCACACGGCATTGCCCTCGACTGCAACCAGCCGGCGGGTGGCGGCGGTGAGCAGCCGCGGCAGCGGACTGCCCGGCGGCACCACGCAGACCGGCTCCATCCGCTGCTCATCCAAGACGCGAAACCAGCCGATGCCTTTTGTGCCACAGTGTTCGGCCGCCAGCTCGAGCGTGGTGCCGATCACCTCGCGAACCGATCGGGACGCGAGCAGGCGAATGCTTGCCTGATAGAGCAGCAGGGGCCGACGGGCGTCGTCGGTCGAGCCGGCGGAGGCACGACGCAACACGCTCCCTTCGAGCTGGGCGACGGGGCCACAGCGAACAAACTCACCGGCATCGGCAACCGGCTCACCGGTGGCATTGAACTGGCGAAACACCAATTCGGACGTGCCGATCCGGAGCGTGGCGTGATCCGTGAGGGCTGCCGATTCGATCTGCCTGCCATCGAGCCAGGTGCCGTTACGGCTGCCGAGATCCCGTAGGATCCACTGCTGCGTCGCCGGGTCGAAACGCACGGCCGCGTGCTCCCGGCTGGCCAGTCGATCGGCGATCACGATGCCCGCCGTGGCGGCTCGGCCGAGGGTATTGTCGCGGGTCGGGTCGAGGGCAAAGGTGGGCCCCTGCCGGCCCGCGATGCGGAGCATGACCGCAGCCGTGGGGGGCGGACTCGCTGATCCGTGGGCGGAGGAGGGCTGCTCGGGAGGCACGGTTTCGCGGTGAGCCAAGGGAGGGCGGGCGTGTGGTCGACCACGAAGTACTATAAAGTCTGGAGTCCAGATCCGAAAACATCCGTGACTTTGAGGGACATGCCATGCCCCAGCCACTTTCAGCCGGTATGCCGCTTGCGGCAGAACGAGGGCGGGTAAGCGAGGGCCCGCCAGGGCCTGTCGGCGTACTTGTTGTCGGGCATGGAACGGCCGATGCGGTGGGCGCTGAGGAGACCCGGGCGGTCGCCCGGCAGACGGCCGCGGCCCTCTCGACCGTGCCTGTCGAGCTCGGGTTTTTGGAGGTGATCGGCCCATCGATTGGGGATGCGATGCAGGTGCTCGCGGCACAGGGCTGCCGGCGGGTGGTCGTCGCGCCGCTCCTGTTGTTGACGGCCGGCCATGCCCGTCGCGATGTTCCTGAGGCAGTGGTCGATGCGGCAAAACAGCATGGCCTTGAGGTGACCCAGTCGGCGGCACTGGGCTGCCATCCGGAACTGCTCACACTGTCGCGGCAGCGGCGGCGCGAGGCCCTGGCCAAGAGGCCGCCGCTCGATCCGGCCGCGACGGTCGCGGTCATATTAGGCCG
>JAQBZA010000205.1 GCA_027622795.1 Planctomycetota bacterium
AGTGGCCCGGCTCGATACGCTCAAGGCCGGTCGCATTGTGACCGAGTCGGAGCATGAGCGGGCGGTCCGCGACGAGCTCACCGCCAGCAACGCGCTGAGTGGCTTCGACGGGCAGCGGCGTGTGCTCGCCAAGCGGCGGAATCGCCTGATCGAGGCCAAGAGCCTTGCCGGGACGAACCTCGAGCGGGCCCAGCTCGATCTTGCTCGCACGAAGGTGGTGGCGCCCGTCGATGGCATGGTCGTCGAGGAACTGGCCGAGCAGGATTCCTTTGTCGCAAAAGGGACGCCGCTGGTCACGCTCGAAGACACCAGCGCCGCCGAAGTAAAGGCCAGCCTGCGGATGGACGAAGTGGCCCGGATCTGGAGCAGTCGGGCTGGCGTGGAAGCAGCCACGTCGCCCGGCCCCTACGACCTGCCCCCTACCCGCGCCACCGTGATCTACACGCTTGGTGATCGGCAGTATCAGTGGCAGGGGGTGCTGGCCCGGCAGGAGGGCCGCGGCCTCGACGAAAAAACCCGCACCCTCCCCTGCCGCGTGCTCGTCCATAATCCCGCCGGCGTCGAGGCCCTCGACCGCTACGGAGCCGTGATGCCACAGCTGCCGGCCGGGGCGCCGCGGACATTGCTGCGAGGCATGTTTGTGGAGGTCCGCGTGCATGTGGAAAATGATGGAGGCTTGGTGTCGATTCCTGAGGAGGCGCAGCGGCCCACCGGCGATGTCTGGGTGATGCGGGGTGGCACGCTCGTGATCGTGCGACCCCGGGCCTTGGCCGTGACCGGAGGCCGTGTGATCTTCGACGGTGTCGAGTCGGGCCTGCTGCCGGGGGATCGTGTGGTCACCAGCCAGTTGACGAACGTTCGCGACGGCATGGCGATCGTGGAGGCAACCCGGCCGGAACGCGAGGCGGCCCGGCCATCGGTGACCGACGCCGCGGACGACGCATCGTGACCCAAGGGTGCTGACGGCAGGGAGTGGCGATGAGAACCATCATCAACTGGACCGTCCGCAACATGCCGGCGATGAACACGCTGCTCATCGCCATCCTGGCGGTGGGGGCGATGAGCTTTGCATCGATGCGGCGGGAGGTGTTTCCCGAGTTCGAACTGGAGATCATCCTCGTCACGGTGCCCTATCCCGGTGCCTCGCCCGAGGAGGTGGAGGAGGGAATATGTCAGAAGATCGAGGAGGCCTGCCGCAGCGTTGTTGGGATCAAGAAGCTGACCAGCGTGGCCCAGGAGGGGATGGGCTACTGCGTGTTCGAACTCCGCGAGACGGTGAAGGACGTGCAGAAGACGCTCAGCGAGATCCGCTCGGAGGTGGACCGCATCCCGAGCATGCCGGAGCTGGCCGAGGATCCGAAGGTGGAGCAGGTGACGCTCCGCCAGCCGGCGATCAAGCTAGGTGTGCTTGCACCGACTGGGGCTGAGGGTGACGAGATCTCCGAGGCCGATCTGCGGGAGGTGGCCGAACAGGTGCGGGATGATCTACTCGCCTTGCCGGCCGTATCGGCGGCCAACCTGCTCGGCGCCAAAGACTATGAGATCGATGTCGAGATCTCCGAGGCCACGCTCCGGAAGTACGGGCTTTCTCTTCAGACGGTCGCCGGCATCGTCCGTCGGGAAAACCTCGAACTTCCTGGCGGCACGATTCGCAGCGAAAGCGGGGAGATTCTGCTGCGGGGCAAAAACAAGCGATATGTCGGTGAGGAGATCGCGAAACTGCCGCTGGTGACGCTGCCCGACGGGCTCGTGCTCACCGTCGGCGATCTGGGCACCGTCCGCGACGACTTCGCCGACGTGGCGGCCAACAATCGCATCAACGGGCGGCAAGGGCTTGTGATCTCGGTCGATCGCAGTTCCGGCGAAGACCTTCTGGCGATGACCAAGGCGGTGCGGGAGTATGCCGCCGAGACACGGCTTCCCGAGGGCTATGAACTGGTCACCTGGGCCGACCAGTCGGTCGATGTGCAGGACCGGCTGCGGATGCTCGTGGAAAACGGCCTCACCGGCCTGTTGATTGTATTTGTGATCCTGTCGATCTTTCTCGACATCAAGATCGCCTTCTGGGTCGCCCTCGGCATTCCATTTTGCATGCTTGGCACCGGGGCGCTGATGTATGTAACCGACCAGACGCTCAACATGCTCTCGATGTTTGCCTTTCTGATGGCGATCGGGATCGTGGTCGACGACGCCGTCGTGGTGAGCGACAACATCGAGCGCCACCGGCGGATGGGGAAGAGTCTCTTGGCTGCTGCCATCGACGGCACGGTGGAGGTGGTGCCGAGCGTCATCTCCAGCGTGCTCACCACGGTGATCACGTTTCTGCCCTTGTGCTTCGTGTCGGGCGTGATGGGGAAATTCATCGCCGTGATGCCGTTTGCCTTCATCACGGCGCTCCTGATGTCGCTCGGGGAGTCGCTGCTTGTCCTGCCGGGCCACCTGGCCCATGAGAAAAACCTCGTGTTCACGATCCTCGGCGCTGTCTTCTGGCCGCTGCGGTTTGTGCTGCGGGGTGTGCATTGGCTGCAGCAGATCTGTGACCGGGGGCTGAAGTGGTTTGTGCGGACGATCTACGCACCGGTCCTCGATGCCGCGATCGACAACCGGTGGAGCACGCTGGCCGCGGCTGTGTGCGTGTTGCTGATTTCGGTCGGCATCGTTCGGAGTGGCATCACGCCCTTCTCTCTCTTTCCAAAGATCGATGCTAACCGGCTGACGGCGAAGGTACTCTATCCCGATGGCACGCCGGCAAGCGTCACCGATGAGGCGACAGCTCGACTCGAAGCGGCGGCCTTCGCCACGGCCGAGAAACTCTCTCCACCCGGCCAGCCGATTTTGGAACTCGTTCACCGCGCGGTCGGTCAGGTGTCCGCTCCGGGCGAAGTGGGGCCTGATGCCCGGGCCAGTGGTAGTCACGTCGGGGCGGTGAGCGTGGAACTCGTGGAGGGCGAGCGGCGGGATATCACCAGCGAGCAGTTCATCAGCGCCTGGCGGGAGGCGGCCGGACAGTTTCCCGGCACGGAGAGCCTCCTGTTTGGCACCGAAAACATCGGCCCCGGCGGCAAGGCCGTCGAGTTCAAACTGCTGGCCACGTCGGATCCGGACTCGGTGCGGCAGCTCGAAGCGGCGGTGGAGCGGTGCAAGGAATGGCTGGCCCAGTATCCCGGCGTGATCGATATCGACGATGACTCGCGGCCCGGCAAGTGGGAATACCGGATTAAGGTGAAGCCCCGCGCCGAGGCGATGGGAGTGTCGCTGGCGGATTTGGCGGCCACGATCCGAGCCAGTTACTACGGCGAGGAGGTGATGCGACTCCAGCGGGGCCGCCACGAGGTGAAGCTGATGGTTCGCTACCCGCAGGAGGAACGCCGCAGCTTCGCCACACTCGACGAGATTCGCGTGACCGGGCCCGACGGCGTCAAGCGGCCGATCACCGAACTGGCCGACATTTCCATCCAGCGTGGCTATTCGGAGATCAACCGGCTGGGCCAGAAGCGATCGATCACCGTGATGGCCGACATCGACATCACCAAGAGCACGCTCACCAGTTCACAGGTGACCGGTGACATGGAAAAGCGGTTGATGCCCGACCTCCTGGCGGAGTTTCCCGCGGTGCGGGTTCGCTGGGAGGGAGAGCAGGAGCAGACGCGGGAATCGCTGCGGAGCCTCGGGGTCGGCTTCGTCGTAGCGCTGTTTGCGATGTTTGTGCTGCTGACGATGGAATTCAAGTCGTACTTCCAGCCACTTTTGATCATCGCCATCATCCCCTTCGGCTGCGCCGGTGCCGTCTACGGCCACGCGATCATGGGGATGCCGCTGACGATATTCAGCATGTTTGGCCTCGTGGCGCTCGCGGGAGTGGTGGTGAACGACTCGATCGTGCTCATCGACTTCATCAACCACCGCATTCGCGCGGGCCACCCGCTACGGGCGGCGCTTCGTGAATCGGGCTTCCTGAGATTCCGGCCGGTGCTCCTCACGAGCATCACCACGATCGGTGGCCTGTTGCCGCTCCTCTTCGAGACAAGCTTCCAGGCTCAGTTCCTCGTGCCGATGGCGACGTCATTGGCCTTCGGGCTGGCGGCGACCACGCTCATCGTGCTGATCCTCGTGCCGGTGATGTATTCGTTTTTCGGCACCAGCGCCCGCGAGGAGAAGGTGGAGGAGTTTGCCGAGGGCATCGAGCCCGGTGTGGGTGAATCGGAACAGGAAGCCGCCTGGCTCCCGGAAAGCGAAGCCCTCGCGGCAAACGAAGACAGGATTCAGCCTGTTGCAGCCAGTGCCACGGTCAACCCTGAGCGGTTCTTCACGCCGACTTCAAGCCGCCGTTGATATTGATTACCTGGCCGGTCACAAACGCTGCCCGCGGTGACACCAGCCAGTGCACGGCGGCGGCAATATCTTCCGGTGTGCCCCAGCGGCCGAGCACACTTTCCCGCATCGCCCGCTGCTGCCAGATGTCGCTCGCTCCTTCGCCCCAGGCCGTGCGGATCCATCCCGGGGCGACGCAGTTGACCCGCACCTTCGGCGCCAGCGACTTGGCGGCACTCTTCGTAAACGCCATCACCGCCCCCTTCGTGGCCGCAAAGAGTTCGCCGCTGTCTCCCTCCATGCCAGTCGCTGCCTGATCCCAGCCGATTGTCACGATCGAGCCCCCCTCCCGGTCCGCCATGAACCGACCGAGATCGCGTGTCAATTGCATCGTGGCAACCACGTCCACCTGCAGGAGCGCAGCCAACTTCTTTTCATAGGACCAGGTCGCCGCCTCACCCGTCAGCACATCGACCCCCGCGATGAGCGCGACGGTATCAACTGCGGAAAGCATCCGCTCGACGCCGGCCACCAACTCGGCCACCCCCTGCTCAGAGCCCAGATCGGCAAGCAGCGTGCCCGCATACCGGCCGCGAGCCTCGAGTTCCTTGGCGACTGCCTCTGCACCAGTCGCGGAGCGGCCGTGAATCGCGACCCGCGCCCCGGCATCGGCAAGAGCGAGGGCTACCGCACGACCAATACCCCGCGTACCCCCGGTCACCAGCGCCACCTTGCCCTCAAGGTCACTCACCGCGTTGCCTCCACCGGAGCTTCGACATCCCCTGCCGAGACAGCCAGCACGGGCAGGTCATAGCAGGCCGCCTCTTCGGCATTTCGCACCAAGAGCCGCGCTCCGGCGAGGCAGGGATTGTTCCATGTCTGGCCTGCGATTGCCTCGAGGCGGGCCAGTTCGCGGGGTTCATCCGGGGTCGCTTCAACGAGCACCACCGCGCCCGACTCGGCCTGCACAAGCAACACCCCGCCAACCCGGAGCATTTGCCCCTGGCCGTAGCGGCCGCGTTTCCAAACGCGTTTCCCATCGGCAAGCCGCACGCATTCCAGAATGCCATCCGAGAGACCGAAGGCATGGCCGTCGTGGAGCACCACGTTGGTGAATTTGGTCTTGAGCAGTTTCGAGTCCTGCCAGACCGGCCGCACCGTCCACGGCAGCGTGTCGGCATCCGCCAGACTGGCCGCGTCAATCTCGAACACCGCCGCCCCGATGCCATACCCTTTCGAGACAAAAAACCGACGGTTGTCGATCGGCACCGCTTGCGAACAGCTGGCATCGGAATTCGAGTGACCGGACCACTCGACCTGCCAGAGCTGGCTGCCATCGGCCGGATCGTAGGCAGCGACGTGCGCCTCGTTGACGATCAGCACCTGCTCACGACCACCGAAGGTGACCAACGCCGGTGTGGCAAACGCGATCTGCTCATCCCCTGCCGTCCACCGCCGATCACCCGTCGCACGATCATAGGCCACGAGTGAGACGTGTTCTGGCTCGCCAGCCGCCGGCTTCCGCCGGGGGCCGCCGGCCGGCACGATCACCAGATCATCGGTGACGAGCGGTGAACCAGCCCGCCCCCAGGCCACCGCAGCGACATGCTTTTCCACATCGATGCCCAGATCATCGAGGATATTTTTTCGCCACACGACGCCGCCGGTGGCCCCGACGATCGCGTGCAGCCACCCGGTCGCGCCGGTCGTGTAGACGACGCCATCGCGAATCGTAGGCGTGGATCGCGGGCCCACTCCGCCGAGAATCG
>JAQBZA010000206.1 GCA_027622795.1 Planctomycetota bacterium
CTCAATGGTGAACTCGGACCTTGTCGCGACATCGTGGTGCTCAATGCGGCCGCATTGCTCTGGGCTGCAGGCCGGGCGGACGATCTCGCGGAAGCAATGCCTCTCGCCACAGCAGCGATCGATTCAGGCCAGGCCCGCAACGTACTTGAACGACTGCAGGTGGCATCCCACGCGAGTGAGACCTAGGCCATCACCCGGGGTTCGCGCCATGCTGCCACAACTGACGATCGTCGAAGCGCCCGCGCAGCAGCCGACCGGCCCCGGCCGGTCGCCGCTCAAGCCCTGCTGCGGCCGCGAAGAGCCGAGCACCAAGCCCGAGCAATGGCGACTGTTTGCATGCGGAATCCTCGCCGCCCTCCTCATGGCAGTGGCCATGGCGGGCATGGTTGGACACATGTTCGGTCTGCATGTGCCCGAATGGCTATCGGGAACGCTCGGCAACTGGCTGCAGCTGATCCTCGCGACGCCGATTGTCTTATGGGGTGGCTGGCCGATTCTCGCGGGCGGCTGGGAGGGATTCCGTCGGGGCCGGCCGGGAATGTTTTCGCTGATCGCGCTGGGCGTGCTCGTGGCCTGGACGGCCAGCACGATCGCCACGCTCGTGCCCGGCATCTTTCCCACCGCCTTCCGTCGCAATGATGGCAGCGTGGAAGTATTTTTCGAGTCGGCCGGCATGATCGTGGTGCTGGTGCTCATCGGCCAGCTCCTGGAAAGCCAAGCCCGCCGCAGCACGACGGCTTCGATCCGGGCGCTCATGGATCTTTCGCCGCCGACCGCTGATCGGATCACCAATGATGGCCACATGGAAACGGTGCCGCTTGAGCAGGTTCGCCCGGGCGACCGGCTCCGCGTCCGCCCCGGCGGCCGGATTCCGACCGACGCTACGATTCTCGAAGGGTCGACCGCCTGTGACGAGTCGCTCCTCACCGGCGAGCCGCTCCCGGTTGACCGCGCGGCTGGCGACCGTGTGCTCGGTGGTGCCATCAACGGCGTGGGTGGGATCGTCGTGCGGGCCGACGTGGCCGCCGCGGAGTCGCTCGTGGCCCGGATCACGCGGCTGGTGCGCGAGGCTCATGAGCACCGGGCACCGATCGAGCAGCTCGCCGACCGGGTGGCCGCAGTGTTTGTGCCGGCCGTATTGGCCGTGGCAGCCACCACCTTCCTTGGCTGGTCGCTGCTTGGCCCGCAGCCACGGCTGGCCCTCGGCCTGCTCTCGGCGGTGAGCGTGCTCGTGATTGCCTGCCCCTGTGCCCTGGGCCTGGCGACACCACTCGCGATGACCGTGGCGATCGGCCGCGGGGCCCGCCAGGGAATCCTGGTGCGGTCCGCCGAGGCAATGGAGAAGCTCGCCAGCTCGGGGACGATCGTCTTCGACAAGACAGGCACGCTCACGCAGGGCCGGCCGCGGATCGTCGCCGCGCTGGTCTTGCAAGGCGGCGGATCCCGCCTTGCCGTCGATGGGATTAACGGCTCGGTGTGGCAGGAGGCTTCGGCCCGCCGGCTCCTGGGCATCACAGCCAGCCTCGAAGCCGCCAGCGAGCATGCGCTGGCTCACGCCTTCACCCAGGCGGCCTCCGAGGCGGGCATTGCACTGTCGCCTACGGAACAGGTGGAGGCGGTGGTGGGCCGCGGCATCCGTGGCCGGGTCGGCGAGCATGCTGTGCTCGTGGGAAGTGACGCCTTCCTGGCGGCCGAGGGTGTCGACCTCGCCGAGTATGCAAATACCGACCACCTTGCCACGCCCGAGGCCACCTCGATCCTCGTCGCTCTCGATGGCCGGCTGTCCGGTTCGTTTGCCATCGCCGATCAGCCGCGGCCGGAAACAGCCGATGTGATCACAACACTCCGCCGCGAGGGGCTGCGGCTCGTGATGCTCTCCGGCGACCGCGATGCCACGGCGCAGGCCGTCGCGGAGCGGGTCGGCATCACGGAGGCCCATGGCGGCCTTGCGCCGGCCGACAAGGCCCGCTGGGTCGAGACCTGTCGTCGCGGCGACATGACCGGCAGCACAGTCGCCTTTGTCGGCGACGGCATCAATGATGCGCCGGCCCTGGCCGCTGCCGACGTTGGTATCGCGATGGGGTCGGGGGCCGACGTGGCCCTCGAGACGGCCGACATCACGCTCCTCTCTGGCGGCCTTGCCGCAGTGCCTCGGGCGATCGAGTTAGCGCAGGCCACGATGTCCACCGTCCGCCAAAACCTTTTGCTCGCCTTCCTCTACAACGTGCTGGCGATCCCCGTTGCCGCCGGAGCTTTCTATCCCCTGCTCGGCCATGTGACGAGCCCGATGCTCGCCGCCGCCGCGATGACCTGCAGCTCGCTCTCCGTGATCGCCAACTCACTGCGGCTGCGGTGAGCACGTTGGAAATCACCCGATCGTCGCAACGACCTGTTCCAAAAATGTCTTCAGCGCGGGCGACAGCGCCGGCCCCTGAACGAGCGATTCGGCCTGATGCCGCAGCGCCTCCACGCATTCTGCCGGCGTCGCATCGTCAGGGAGATCGATGACCGCATCGAGCGGCACATGCGATCTGCCGGAGAGGAAGCCCACGAGCTGCGCGACCGACCGCAGCCGGGGGTCGCAGGTTCGCTCAGCCTCATCATGCAACAGTGTCCCAAGCAGCGACGAATTGATGGCCAGCCGCCGCTGCACCTCGGCCGCCGTCGCCGCCCGAAAGCCCGACTCCTCTTTGAGCGCATCGAACTGCTGCTGGTCGATCACGATCATGTCGAGCGTGGCTGGCTCACGACACAAAACCGTCGCCACTGCCGGCTTTCCTCGCCACATGCCGATCTCACCGAGCACGGTCGGGCACTCGAGGGCGGCGACCTGCTGTGGCTCAGCCTGCCCCGGCACGCTTTTGAGCACCACCAGCGGCGCTGTTGCCGCAAGCACGACATACATATCCCGCACGGTCTCCCCTTCGATGATCAGTGGCTCGTTCGCAGCAAGTGTCACCGCCCGCCGCGCGTAGCCGATCGGGAGTTCACCGGGCTCATCCAAGGCATGCAACAGGATAGCGCCGATCAGGCGGTCCGCATTCTGTCGAGGTCCAGCTCGCTCGTAGGCCTGCCAAAGCACGACGACGTCAGCACGTTGCCACACGGCTTCCCGAGCCGTGATTCGATCGCCGCTGCCATCCGCTACCCCACGGAGCCGCCCCTTCCATTCCGCGTGCTGCGGCTCGAGGTCGGCAAACACAGTTGCGTCGGGGAAGAGATACGCAGCCGTCGCCGGGTCAAAATGCCGGGCGACATGATCGGCACAGGTGGCGTCGGTCATCGCGGCTGTGACCGGCAGGATTCGCCGCGCGATTTCCTGCGCCATCCGGCGGACCCGCGATGACGGGGGGCGATTCTCAATTCGCCGCTCATAGGCCGCACAAAACCGCTCATGGGCTGCGAGATCCCGCGGCATGCGGCCGAGGCCGACGGCGCCGGCAATGTGATACAGAATTGTGCATAACTCGGTGGCGACCCGCCGGCCGTGATGACTTTCCGGTGGGATGCCACAAGTTGCATAGCCCCGCCGTAGAGATTCGATGAACGCCGTCGCCACATAGGCATAGTCGGCCTCGTAGCCGGGGAGCACCTCGACGTCGCCATTCGCTGTCGGTGTCACAACCCCCGCCACGTGGTGCCTGAGGTTCACGATGCGTACAAGCTCGCGCACGTCAGACGACGCGCGCGGCAGCCGAAATGACGCCCCAAAAAAATCCTCAGTACCAAAGATCCGCTCACCAGCCCGAAAATGCCCCTCGTTGCGATACGATGTTGTCACGATTGAGCCGACTCGTAACGACCGAAAGATGCCAGCCCAGCCAAAGCCGATCACATCGTGAAGGTATCGGCCACGGTGCGTCCACAGATTACGGAGCGTGCAGAAATGCCAGGCCAACCGGATAAATGCCCGCCGCCTGAGGGCATCCCATTCCCTGTCAGACACCCCCCGGATCAACGCGATGTCGCCAGGTTCGAGAAAATCCTCGAGCGATCCGCGAACAGAGGCGTTGATGTGCGGTTCCATGCTGCGGCGCGTAGTCTACTCGTGACGGATGAAAAAGGGATTCAGGGAACGAGCGGCAAATACCCGTCGCGTTGCAATGACCGGCGATGAATCGTCTCTGCAAACTCCAGAGGGTGGCCCAGATAGTTTTAAGCGAAAAACTGCTGGATATTCTCGGCACGTTTTCTGCTTTCTGCTAAGCTTCCCCCAACAGGGGTGGTTCGCGGTGTCGTTGTTTGATGATTCGGAGTCACGCTGATGCCTCATATCCTTTCCAGTGATCAAATCGCTGACTACCACCGCGACGGCTTCGTGATTGCCCGCGGCTTCTTCGCCGCTGACGAGATCGACCTTCTGCGAAGTGCGGCCAAGGTGGATCGTGCGCTCGACGAGCACTCATTCGGAAGAGCTGATGGGGAGGGTGGTACTGTTCGATTGTCGCTGTGGAACCATCCCGGTGACAGCATTTACGGAATGTTTGCCCGCTGTGAGCGGATCGTACGAAGCGCGGAGAAACTGCTTGGCGGTGAGGTCTATCACTACCACTCGAAAATGATCATGAAGGATCCTCGCGTGGGCGGCGCTTGGGCATGGCATCAGGACTATGGATATTGGTACCAGAATGGGGTGTTGTTTCCGTGGCTCGTGAGTGTCTCGATCGCAGTCGATCCTGCCACCCGTGAAAACGGCTGTCTCCAAGTCATCCCACGATCTCACGACCTTGGTCGTATTGAGCATGGCCTCACAGGTGAGCAAGCCGGTGCCGATATGGAACGAGAACACGCCATTTTGGAACGACTGCCTCTGGTTTACTGTGAGATGGATCCTGGTGACGCCATCTTTTTTCACGCCAATCTGCTCCATCGTTCTGACATGAATCAGTCGGAAAACCCACGCTGGTCGATGATCTGTTGCTACAACGCGGCAGCCAATGACCCCTATAAGGACTCACACCATCCCCGCTACACACCGCTCCAGACTGTGCCGGACCAGAGCATCAGGGACGTCGGTGGCAATCACTTTGCGGAAGCTGGCGACGTTGCCTGGCTCAGCGGCGACCGGGACCATTCAGCACGCGCACTCCCAAAGAAGCCGTGATCACTTTGTCCACTGAAGCACAGCATCGCCCGCCACCGATGCCGCACCATCCGCTGCCGGGCATCGGCTGTGTGGGGGCTGGATTCATCATGGCGGATTGCCATCTCGTGGCCTATCGACAGGCTGGCATCGAGCCGAAAGCGATCACGTCGCGGCGGCTGGCTTCTGCTGCCAAGGTCGCTGCTCGACACAGCATACCCCGGGTCCATGACACGCTCGATGGGCTGCTGGATGATCCACAGATCGAGGTGCTCGATATCGCCGTGCCGCCCGACGTGCAGCCGATGGTCATCGAGGCAGCACTCACCCGAGCAGGCAAGATTCGTGGCATCCTCGCCCAAAAACCGCTGGCTCCGTCCTACGGTGAAGCGCGGCAGCTCGTCGACCTCTGCGCAGCAGCAGGCATTCGGTTAGTCGTGAACCAGAGTATGCGATACGACCGCGCCGTCCGGACCTGCCACGAACTCCTCAACTCTGGTGCCCTCGGCGACCCGGTGCTCGGCACGATCGAGATGCGGGCGATTCCGCACTGGATGCCTTGGCAGCAGCGGCTGGGCTGGGTCACGCTTCGGATCATGTCGATCCATCACCTTGACACCTTTCGCTTCTGGTTTGGAGACCCGGTACGGATTTTTTGCTCGATTCGTCCTGATCCCCGGACCGCCCGCTCGTTCGCACATGATGATGGCGTGTGCCTGACCATCCTCGAGTACGAAACCAAAGCAGGATCGGCGGGCCTTCGTTGCCTTGCTCTGGATGACGTCTGGGCTGGGCCAGCCCGCGAGGGGGCCGAAGATGACTCCTTCGTGGCGTTTCGCATTGAAGGCACCCGCGGTTTGGCAAAGGGCACGATCGGCTGGACGGCCTGGCCCGAACGGCGACCGAGCACGCTCGTCTGGACTACCACCGCTGGCGGCTGGCAGGCACCCCGCTGGGACGAGGCCTGGTTT
>JAQBZA010000207.1 GCA_027622795.1 Planctomycetota bacterium
CGCTCGAGGAGCCTTGGGCGTATCCTCGCCCGGCGACGAGACTTTTGCCGCCCCCGAGCCGCCGCGTCTCCATAGGCGATAATCGCTACAGAAAAGCGTCTCTGGCAAAGGACGGAAAGCAAGGCAGCTCTGCGAGCTGCCACGACAGGTCAGGAGACCTGTCCTACATGAGCCGGAGACGCCCCTGCTCCATGATCCACCGCCGCCCCGCCGGCACCATTCCCACGCGGCCCACCTGCTCGACCACCACGGCAGCGATGCCCCGCGCCGTAAGCGACCCGATCACGTCGAAGAGCTGCTGGGCGATCGGCTGCGGCATACCCGTCGACGGCTCGTCGAGCAGCAGCAGCCGCGGACGCCCCACCATGGCCCGGGCGACCGCCAGCATCTGCTGTTCGGCCGCCGAGAGGGCCGTCGCCGGCCGGCTCATGCGGGTTCCGAGGATGGGAAACAGTTCACACGCTTCCGAGATGTCGCGCCGCAGCTGCCAAGTGTCCCGCTGGGCGTAGCCGCCGAGTTCGAGGTTTTCCCGTACGGTCATCCGGGAAAAGAGCCGGCGGCCCTGTGGGCAGTGGCCGATCCCAAGCCGCACGATCGCATGCGGTGGGAGTCCGGTGATCGAGCGGCGTCGGTACCGCACCTCCCCGGCCTGCGTCGGCACGAGTCCGGAGATGGCCGCGAGGAGGGTCGACTTGCCGGCCCCGCTGTCTCCGGTCAGCGATACGATCTCCGCTTCGGCGACCTCAAACGAGGCGGCAGCAACCGCCATGATGGGGCCGTATGCCACATCGATCTGATCGACTACCAACAGCGGCATCGCATGATCCTCAGGACGGGACTCCCGTGGTGATTTCGATCACCCGCCGGTGGCGCTTCATCTCGGCCGGTGATCCTTCGGCAATCTTCACCCCCTGCTCGAGCACTGCCATGCGGTCGCTGATTCTGGCCAGCGGGTCGATGCTGTCGCCGGTGACGAGGACTGCCGAGCCCCGCTGCTTGATCTGCCCGATCAGGTCGATCACGGCATCGACTTCCTCGGCCTCCAAGCCTGCCGTCGGTTCATCAAGCAGAATGAGTGTGGCCCCGGTGGCGAGGGCCCGGGCGATCTCCAGCCGGCGGCGGCCTGCCAGCGACAGGCCACCGGCGATCCGCTCGGCGTCTCCTTCGAGCCCCACGAGGGAGAGCGCCTCCTGGGCCCGGCGGCGTGCCTCTTCCTCGCCACGGCGATGGCCGCGGGTACCGAGCAGCAGCGCGATGGCGCCTCCCGGAATCGTGCGATCGAGGCCCACCAGCACATTTTCGAGCACGGTCATCTCGGGAAAGAGCCGCGGCTGCTGAAACGTTCTGGCGATGCCGGCGCGGGCGACTGCGTGGGGAGAGCGCCGGCCGCGCTTCCAGATGGCGATCGTGCCGGCCGCCCCGAGAACCCAGCCGGCAACGAGGCCGGCCCAGCCGCGGATCCGCACCCGAGCCTTGCCGGCGGCCAGCCGGTCGAGCACCTCGTCGGGCAGGCTGGCCTGCGGCTGGGAAGGGCTTGCCGCATCGGCCATATCGGAAGCATCGGGGATCGTGCCCGGCCCCGCCCGGCGGGCGGTCACGGCGGCCTGAAGCTGGTTCCGCAACGACACGGCATCGGCGTAGTCGCGCCGGATGGCGAGCACATCCCGGCCGTCGGCGGTGACCACCCGCCATTTTCCGGCGAGCTGATCGATCGCCAGTTCGCCACGAAAATAGCTCCGCAGCCGCCGCCGGACCGTGTCGAACGTGAACGGCTCGTCGAGCACCATGCCCCGCTTCACGACGGCCAGCCAGAGACGATCGACATCGACGGCGGCGGCGGCCGTAAGCAACCCGACCAACAGCCCGATGCCCATCGCCATCCAGAACACCCGCGGGCCAAACGTCTGCGTGAGCCGATGCCCGTGAAACCGCACCGATCCACTCGTCGGCGAACAGATCCCGCTCACGCAGTTGCAGACGGTCGTCTTGCCGGCGCCGTCGGGCCCGATGAGCGATACGACCTGTCTCTCCGGCACGTCGAGATCGAGATCCGACACGGCGACGAGGCTACCGAATCGCATCGACACGCGGTCGATATCGAGGAGCGGAATATCGGCGGCTGATGCCACGGGTCTGGTCCTCATCGCCCGCCGCGCCCCCATTCGGCCGCCAGCCGTCGCGATGGTATCAGGCCCGCCGGGCGATACCGCATCACCAGCACGAGCGCCAGGCCGAAGATCGCCAGCCGCCAACTCGCGAGGCTCAGCAGGCTCGAGCGATCGGCAGCACCGCTGAGCTGTTGGATGAGCGAGTCGGCCGCCGGGATCAACACGGTGTCGAAGCCGACCAGAATTGCCACGCCCAGGAGCGTGCCCGGAATGCTGCCGAGCCCACCGAGGATCACGGCGCAGAGCACCAGGATCGAGCGATTGAAGTCATAGGCATTCGGATCGGCGGTGGTCGAAAGCGTCGCGGCGTAGAGACAGCCGGCCAAGGCGGCCACCGCCGCCGACATCGCGAAGGCCGACAGCTTGACCTGGGTGGCTGAAATCCCCAGTGCCGCGGCGGCCGGCTCATCTTCCCGCACTGCCGCCCACGCCCGCCCCAGCCGGGAGTTTTCCAGCCGCCGCATCGCCCACACCACGCCCGCCAAGGCGGCGAGGGCGAGGTAGTAGAACCAGCGGGGATCGACCGCGAAGGCGAGGCCGAGATCGGTGCCGGCCACGGTCACGCCGGCTCCTGGCGGCGGCACGGGGTTGAGGCCCTTCATGCCCCCGGTCACCTGTTCGAGATTGCGGAGCGTCACCTTCACCACCTCCCCGAAGGCTAGCGTGACGATTGCCAACGCGTCGCCACGAAGCTTGAGCACGGGGCCACCGAGTGCAAAGCCGACGCCAGCGGTCACGGCAATGCTCACGGCGGCTGCAGCCAGCCAGCCGATCTGGAAGGGAAAGAGGGGCACGGTCAGGATCGCCACCACATAGGCACCGATCCCGAAGAAGGCGGCGATCCCGAGATGGAGCAGGCCCGTGTAGCCGACCATCACATTCAGGCCCAGGGCCAGGATGCAGTAGATGAAGAGCGTCGTAACCTGCCCGCCGAGAGCACCGCCAAGCGCGGGCACGAAGAGGGGCGCGACCGCCAGCAGGGCCAGCGCCACCACCTCCCACCGCTGGCTGATCCACTTCCATGCCGCAGCCATCAGACCTTCTCCTTCACACGATGGCCGAGCAGCCCTTCCGGCCGAAAGGCGAGCACCACGATAAGCACGGCAAACACGATCGCCCCGGTCCACCGTTCGCCCGCGTAGGCCGTGGAGAGCGCCCGCACCAGGCCCACGACAAAGCCCCCCGCCACCGCGCCGCGAATGCTGCCCAGCCCACCGAGCACCGCGGCTGTCATGGCATAGAGACCGTTCTGGAATCCCATCTGATAACTGATGGTATTGGTGTAGAGACCGGCAATCACGCTGGCGGCTCCGCCGAGGAAGCCGGCGAGAAAAAAGGTCGTCGCCACCATGCGGTCGACATCGATCCCCATCAGTGCCGCTGCCGTGCGATCCTGGGCCACGGCTCGCACCGCCTTCCCGAGCCTCGTCGTCCGCATGAGCAGCATGGTGCCGACGATCAACGGCATGGCCACCACCAGCACGAGCAGGTCTTTCCAGCCAAACTGCACCCCATTGCCCGGCAGCAGGCTTGCCGCCGGCACCACTTGGGGAAACCCGCGGTCGGCCGGGCCGATCCATGCCAGGCCGATGTTCATGAAAATAAACGACACGCCGATCGCCGAGACCAACGGAGCCAGTGCGGGAGCCTCGCGGAGCGGCCGATAGACGAATCGGTCGACCGCCACGTTGAGCCCGCCACAGAAGAGCCCGCAGAGGAGCACCATGGCGACGATACCAAGCCAGGTGGCAAGTGACGGCGGCCCTCCCGTTGCCGCCAGCCCCAACGGCGCCACGAGCCCGAGCGCCGCGCAGGCGCCGAGCATGATCAGGTCTCCATGGGCGAAGTTGATAAACCGCAGCACGCCGTAAACCATTGTGTAGCCAAGGGCTACCAGCGCGATCAGGCCGCCGTTGGTGAGACCGATCAGGCATTGCTGAAGCAAAAACAGGGCCGACACGGCACGCTCTCCTCGGCGGTGTTTCTACTCGGCCGGCGATTCCGCGGCCATGTCGCTTGTCGTGATCGTCTCCGCAAACTCGAAGCGACCTTCCCGCACCACGCTCACCGTGAGCACGCCGAGTGTCGTATCGCCATTTTCATCGAATCCCCAGTGGCCCAGCGCCCCGTCGTAATCACTGATTGCCAACGCGGCAGACGTGATCGCCAGCCGATCCTTCACTCCTGCATCGCGGATCGCCCGCAGCACGACCCCCGCCGCCTCATACCCATACACGGCATACCCATCGGGCGATTCACCCCACTCACGGCGATAGCGGTCGACGAAGGCCGCTCCCTTGCCGGTGAGTCGCTCGGGAGGCAGCCCGCCGAAGGTGACGAAGCAGCGGCCGTCGAGAACCGCCGCGCCCGCCGAATCAATGAAGGCCTGCGCCTGACAGCCATCCGGCACCAGCAGCACCGCATCGATGTCTGCGCTGAACATGTCCTTGGCCAACTGCCCCCCCTTGCTCTGCACCGTACCGCCGAAATAGACGAGGTCGGGCTGAGATGACTTGATGCGGGCCATGAGCGACTTGAACTCCTGCGCCCGGGCATCGATCGCATCATGACCGAGCACCTCGATTCCGATTTCACGGCAGCGGTCGGCAAACAGATCGGCGATACCCTTGCCATACACCTGCCCATCGTCGAGCACGTAGACCTTTCGGATGCCCCGCCGCCGCGCCCAGTCGGCCGAGAGGGGGCCCTGCAGGTCATCGGCCGGCACCACCCGCACGAAGTTGATCCGACCCACGGGGCGATAGACCTCGGGCTCGCCCGGCTCACCGAGGCCGGGCTTGGTGAGGCCCACGGCGGTGGCGGCCGGCGACACCATCAGCAGATCGCCGAAATTGAGGATCGGCATCGACACCTTCGCAGCCCCCGAGTTGAGTGGCCCGATGCAGGCGACCACGTCGGGGTCCTGCAAGGCCCGCCGGGCGTTGGCCGCCTCGGCCTCACTGGTCCACTGGCCGGCGGCGACCGTCGAATCGTCGAGATCGAGATACTCGACCCGAAAGGGACCGACCTGCCCACCTGCCTCGTCAATCGCCATGCGAATCCCACGCACAATCGAGTCGGTCTGCTGCTTGGCGGCACCGGTTCGCGGCAGGCTCGACACGATGCGGACCACCCCCGGATCGGCCGGTCGGCAGCCGAAGACCGCCATCAGCATGGCAGCCACCACCGTCGCCACGCGAATCCGTGCATTCATGGCTCGGAATGTACGGCCCACGTTTTCCCGGCGTCAAACCGACTCATCGCTTCACCAGCCGCCAGGCCCGGTGAATCCGCTCGTTGCGAAAGTCTTCGGGAATCGTCTGGCGGGTGATCTCGCGAATCGTGTAGCTGGCCGCCACGTGTTCTTCGGCCAGATGAAAGCGGCGAAAATTGGTTGAGAAATAGACGACGCCCCCGGGAGCGAGATTCTTCGCGACCAACTCCAGCAGCCCCCCGTGGTCGCGTTCGACATCCCAGGGCGTGTCGCTCTTCGCTGATCGGGAGAAGGTGGGTGGGTCGACGACGACCAGATCAAACGGCGGCTCGCCCCGCCGCGCACGGTGCTCGAGAAAGCCACGGGCCTCGTCACGAACCGTGCGATGGCGGCCCGCGTCCTTGAAGCCATTGGCGGCGAGGTTGGTCCGCGTCCAGTCGAGATAGGTGTTGGAGAGATCGACGCTCGTCGTTTCGGCGGCCCCGCCCGCCGCCGCATAGACCGAAAAGCTTCCCGTGTAGCTGAAGAGATTCAAGAAACGTTTGCCTTGGGCTTCCTTGCGAACTTGCGCCCGCGTCTGGCGGTGATCGAGAAAGAGCCCGGTATCGAGATAGTCGGAGAGATTCACCTCAAAGGCGAGCCCTCCT
>JAQBZA010000208.1 GCA_027622795.1 Planctomycetota bacterium
AGCGAAAGATTGCCCGGCTCATCGAGAACCTTCCGCAGTTGGAGGACTTCATCCCGTGGCCGGATTCGGAGCCGGAAGCCGATGAAGCCGCACCGAGTTCAATGGCCGCCCGCAACCCTCCTGGCCTTTACACCGACATATTTCGGGGTGGCTCCAAGCAGGCGATCGACTACGTCTTCGCGCACGGCCTTGAATTCGCCGAGGTCTTCACACTCGTACTCGTGTACCTTGTCTTTCTGTTCATCGGCAGCCGGCGGCTTCCTGGCAAGATCACCCGCGGCTTTCCCGGTGAGAACGGGGAGCAGCTCCTGCGAATCGGCACCGGAATCGCCGAGTCGATGGAACGCTTCATGGCGGTCAAGACAATCGTGGGGCTGGGCATGGGGGCAACAGCAGGGCTGATCATGGCCGCCCTCGGGCTCGATTACTGGCTCCTGTGGGCATTTCTCTTTTTTGCCGCCAATTACATCACCTATATCGGCAGCATCGCCGCCTGCATCCCGCCGATCCTGCTGGGCTTCGTGGCCCTTGACTCGACCGGCGCCGCGATCCTGCTGGCCGTGTTGCTCGTGGTCAATCGCCTCGTCTGGATCGACTTTGTCGAGATCAAGATGTCGGGCCAGCAGCTCAACCTCGACCCCACGCTCATGTTTCTCTGGCTGGCCTACTGGGGCTGGGTGTGGGGCGTGCTCGGACTGCTGCTGGCCTACCCGATGCTGGCGGCGGTCAAGATCGTGCTGGCCCACATCAAGGGGGCCGAGGGCTGGGCGATCCTCCTGAGCGAAGAGTGAATCCGGCTGCTCAGGAACCTTCAGTCGAGGTCGTTACCGACAACACGGGGGCCAGCGGGAGGGGGAGGCGTGGTGGGCGGCGGTGGGTTTTCGCCGGCCCGTACGCCGGTGAAATACTCCCGCTGAAACAGTTTTGGTGAGATCGGCTCCCAGCCCGCCGGCCATCCCTGGACCGCCTTGTTTGTCGGCATCGTCCAGGTGTCGGTGAAGTTTCTCACTTCAAGATAGGTTTCGAAGGCATCAGGCTCGACCATGTAGCGAACGTAGAAGAACGGATTTTTTCCTGTCGCAATTTCAAACAACAGCTTATTGAAGTCACCCACTTTGGAGGCCGCTCGCTTGATCTGTTCTCCTGCATTCTCTTTCGGAGTAAGTACCACATTGAAATTTGCACCGGCCCGCTTCATCGAGATTTCAAAATCGTCATAGCCGCGGAGGTTCAATGGCTTCTCTGTCGATTCCTTGATGATCGCCTCGGCCATCTCCTCGTAGGATGTATACAGGGCCGGATTCGGAATGAGCCAGCCGTCTTTATCCGTCGCCATCTTGAGTGACTTCAGCGTTCGTACGAACCACCGCTCAAGATTCGGATCCTCTTTCCAGGGCAGCACCCTGATCGGAAATGGAATGATGCGGTCGCCACGGCACAGGACAAACAATGGCTGAAGGTTTTTAAGTTCAGTCTCACCTTTCGAGTTCTTGACAAACATGAAAGAGGGCTTCGGCGTCGGCAGTCGCACCTCCTTCACCGGCGGTGGCTTGGGAGCTCGGGTCTCTTTGAGCTCTGTCATGAGTGCCAGACGCTGGACCTCCGCCTTGCTATTTTTTTCCTCCAGTTCAGCGATCAGTTTGTGGAGCCCATCGATCTGCTCCATCACTTCAGCCCTCTTGGCTTCTGCCTCCTGACGTTTCTTCTCTGCGGCGGCACTCTCCTTCTTCGCCAATTCCTCCAGCTCCTTAAGTTCCTGCTGAAGTTTCTCGAGTTCCTTGACCGGATCGCCGGCCTGAAGCCTCTTTTCTCGCTGGATCAGCTTCTCGACTCGCTTCAACTCCTTCGCGACCTCGATGGCATGCTCTTCCGCCTTTTCTCGCTCCTCAGGCGAGATCTTCTTTTCATACTCCTCAACGATCTTGCGGGCTGCATCCTGACTTGAGAGCTGTACCGCAACGAGCACGATCACCAAGATTCCCACGACATTGGTCAGCGCATCGAGCAGCGAATCCATGTTTCCACCGGTCGCCGATGTTTTGCTGCGTCGTCGAGCCATTGATTCCTCCCTCGCCCTCAGCTCTTCACGCTTGAGAAGTCGAGCACACCTTCGCCTGGCAGCGGCACCGCACCGTAAAGCTTGCGGAGCTGGAGCGGACTGTTTGGGTCCTTGGGATCGATCGGACTTTTGAGCTTGGCCTCGTTGGCTTTTTGAAAGGCCTCAAACCGACCACGAACCGAATTGTAGATGTCAAGGCAGTCCGGCCGCATGAGGAATGTGACGATTGCGGCGTCGTCGGCAAGCACCGCGGCCAAAAGTTTTCCCAGCGCCGCATCCTTGCCAATATCAGCCGCTTTGATCACGAGCGGCTGCTTTTCCGGCCAGAGCGGCTGCTCTGGAAAGATCACCAAGCCCTCCTTGTTGATCTCGACGAATACTGCCTTCGAAGGCGTTCCTCCCGCAAGACCGGCGATCTTGCCGGGCAGCAGAGAAATTGACTGCTCCGGCTTTTTTTGGCGTTCCGCGATGTCTGCCTTGATTTTTGTCATTTCTTCTTGCAATTCCCGCAGTTTTTCTTCGCGGAGCTTTTTCTCCTGGAGCAGGGCGGGGTCGATGGGGGGCGGGGCCTTGGGGATTTTCGCAACCTGACTCTTGGCCTCACGGAGCTTCTCCTCGGCGGACTCGATCTGTTCCTCGATCTTCTCCAGTTCAACGCTCGCGCTAGCCGTCTCCTGTCGCATCTCCGCGAGCTGTTTTTCAAGCACCTCGATCTGCTGTTCCTGTTCCTTGACCTTGACGAGCTTGGCTTCGTATTCGGCGGCGTCGGCCACCGGCTTCGTGTCAACTTGCTCCAGAACGACAGCCGTAATGATCAGGATCAGATTCCCGATCACGCAGGCCAAAATGTCGAGGAACGGGAAGAGCGACACCTCCTGTTTTTTCTTCTGCCGCCGCGCCATTGCCAAGGCTTCCCGTCGAGGCCGTCAACCAGCCTGCTGCTCTCGTGGATGCTCAGGACCGATATTTCGCGGAACCATTCCTGCCGGCCTTCGACTTGCCACCAAAGCCGAACCAGCTGCGCGGTTTCATCTCCACCGTGACCGTTTTGCCGTCGAGCTTCTGGAGCGTCTCTGACAATCCGGAGAGTCCCTGTTGGAGCGTTGTCGAGAACGACTTCACCTGGTCGGCGGCCTGGGCCATCGTCTGTGAGGCCCGTTCACGTGCCGCCTCGGCATCGACCGCGATTGCTGTCAACTCATCTCGACTATGCGTCAGCACTGCATTGAGCTGGGCCGCCTGATCAGCGTGCTTGGCGTGCATGGCATCGGTCACCTGCAGCCACCCATCTTGCACCTTCTTGCCGATCTGCTCGCCAACGCCGTCCAGTCGCCCGACGAAGCGGCCGAGCATCGCCTCCGTCTGGGCCATCCGCTCGGTCTCTCGATCGTCGATCTTTTTCCATGAATCGAGGAGATCAGCCGCCACGGTGCTACCCAGCGACTTCAACTGATTCCCCCACGATTCGAGTTCGGCCCTGTGCGCCGTGAGAGCCGCGTTGACCCCCACCTGAATGTCGATGCGGTTGGCCGCTGGCCCCGCCGCCTGCTGTTCCGGCCCACCGCGTCCGTCCTCCAACCGTCGGAGGAGGTACTCATTCGTGTACTCATCCACCTCACCAATCACATCACCCTCCATCTTCTGAAGGGCGGTCACCGGAAACGTGAGGATCATGGCCATCGACAGCGCGACAAGCGTCGTGTCAAACGAGGTGCCGAGACCTCCCGTGATGTTCTTGAGCCCCGCTTTGAGTGACTCCATATCACTTGACTGGCTGAGCGTGTCGGTAAATCCCCCCACTGCGGAGCTCACCCCGATGACCGTGCCAAGAAAGCCGAGAATCGGAATGGCCCAGATGAAGACGTGAAAGAGCGAGTAACTTGAATCGACACTGCCGGCATCAAGATCCGATTGGCTGGCAAGCATCGTGGCCGTGTCGGCGGCGCTTCGACGTGACCGGAAATGCTCGAGACCACGAACGCAGCGGGTGACCAGAAAGCTCCCCACCGCGTCGCGCGGCAAATCACCGATGTACTTCAGGAATGCATCGAGATTTTTCGTTGTGATTTTTTCACCGATGTCACTCGGTAAGACATCAAACAACAGCGCCCGCCGTTGGCGACGAATCTTGAAGTACTTCGAGATCAGCATGCCGACTGCCCAAAAGAACAGAAACACTTCGGCATACGGAACCCAGAGGCCGTTGGCCATGGTTGCGTTTTCGCCACCCATAAAAAGTCGGCCAAGGTAAGAACGCTGCGCAGGAGTGCCGGCGAATGGCCACAGGACGAGGTAAAAAATCACCGTAGCGGCGAGGCCAAAGAGGATGAACACCCCGACATTGACGTTGGTGTTGGCCGTCACGGAGAGAACCTGTGACACCGGCGGCGTTGATGGTTCGCTCTTCTGTGGAATGCTCCCGGTCTGCACGATCGGGGGAGCCGTCGTACCGGCCGCCGGCGTCGTCGCATCTTCTGCGGCGGCTGTAGCGGGCCGCTGAACAGTGATCGTGCCTCGACAGTGAGGACAACGGGCGGTGCTCCCCACCAATTCGTCACGGACTTTCAGATTCTTCTGGCAATGCGGACACGCGATCGAGAAATACATGATCCGGAATCCACGAAACGCGGACAGCGGATCCACATTGCAGAAACCTGCTGCTGCCCGTTCGACTGATTCTATCCCGACAGCGGGCAAGGCCGCAATTGTCGCACTGCGATCCCCGCGAACTCAGCGCCGGATCGGTGCAGATCGCGAAATCGAGTTTCCCTCCCAAGTCGCCGTATCCGTGTCGTGATCGTAGGTGAGTATACGGTGGGCACTCCCCGGCACGGGTGGCACATCGACCCGCGGCAGCCATTTCCTGTGCTCACTCATCACGGCTGCATACGCGTCTTGGCCAGCCAGATTGTCCCACTCATGGGGATCGGTCTCGAGACAATAAAGTTCTTCACTCCCATCCGCATAGTGAATGAAGCGGTAGCGGTCACTGCGGACGGCGTGATTGCCTCGGTTGTGGGTGGTGATGGCCGGCCGTTCCCGCGGGGCCTGCGGATCATGCAGGTACGGAACGAGGCTCATTCCTTCAAGGTCGTTTTGTGCCCGAAGTCCAGCCAATGCAATCAGCGTCGGATAGATGTCAAGCAGTTCAACCGGACACTCACACCGCTGGCCGGGCGGAATGCCCGCTCCGGCAAAGATCAGTGGGACACGGGTACTGCGTTCCCAGAGCGAATTTTTGCCCGTAATGCCTTTCTCACCCAGGTGCCAGCCATGATCGCTCCAGAGCACCACGACGGTGTCCTCCGCGTGACCAGACTCTTCCAGTGCCACCAGCACACGACCGATCTGCGCATCCACGAAACTTGTACAGGCCAGATAACTACGAACGAGATTCCGCCATTGGCTCATCTGCCGGATTTCACTCAAACGCGGCTCGGGAAGCGCCCAGTGGAGGTACCAGGAAAACCGTGGCGTGTCGTCACGGTCGTCTTCAAGAATCGCTGGCAGCACGATGTCATCATCGGGGTAGAGGTCAAACCAGCGTTGCGTTGCATAGCACGGGACGTGCGGCAGAAAGAAGCCGGCGGCGATAAAACGGTTTCCCCTTCGGAGCCGAGCGAATCTGATCAACCGCCCAGGACGCAACCGCAAAGTCCCCTTTCACAGAATCGTCGTTATCGAGTGGCCAGACGCCCCAATCGACGAGGGGATGACTGATCGCAGGCGAGGGTGGCACGAGCTTTCGAGGCGGTTTTGCTCCTACACCACCATGGCCACCGGCGGTTTGGAAGTCGGCGCTGGCTTCCTTGCCACCCGATCGTGTGCCCTGATGAAAAATCTTGCCGTCACCGGCGGTGTCATATCCATGCGCGGCAAAGTATTGGGGCAGCGTGACCCGCGCTGTCAGCGATTTCACCGAGCGAAATGACGGGGCCAGGCCGTAGATGCCCGTGGTGGAC